>NZ_JAYJLD010000021.1 GCF_035282765.1 Ferviditalea candida
AATCACTTGGTTTGGAAACTCATCTAGGCCCATTACAGTTGTCAAGATCAACTGGAAATTCGCTTTAATCAAGCGTCTAAACATACTATACGAGGAGGAACGCATATGGAAATTCATGTTGTTCAAAAGGGTGATACACTCTGGCAGCTTTCCCGCCGTTACGGAGTTAGTATAAACGATATCGCCGGAGCCAATCAACTTGCCGATCTGAACCTGCTTATCATCGGACAGTCTCTGGTCATTCCAACCCCCATGCAATATCATATCGTTCAACCGGGCGAGAGCCTGTGGGCCATTGCTAATCGGTATGGCATTTCTTTGCAGGAATTGGTTGACGCCAATCGCATCAGCAGCCCTTCGTTAATTTATCCGGGACAGAGGCTGGTGATTCCCCGCAAAAGAAAACCGACCATAGAAGCCAATGCATATATCGAAATAACAGGACCGGCGGGGGCGCAAATCGTTAATCAGGTGGGTGAATATCTAACGTACTTAAGTCCTTTCAGCTATCGGGCCAAAGCTGACGGCACCATGGTCCCATTCAATGATACGGAACTTTTGCAAGCAACTCGAAGCAATAGAGATGCCCCTTTAATGACGATCACGAACTTTGGGGAAGGAGGATTTAATTCTGAACTTGCTCATGCCATCCTTGCAGATACGCAAATCCAAAATCAACTAATCGGCAACCTATTAAATGTGATGAAATCCAAAGGATATTTCGGCCTAAATATCGACTTTGAATATGTCTTGCCGGGTGATCGGAATTTATACAATCAATTTATCGAACGGGTCGCAGGCCGGCTCCATCAGGAAGGATACAGCGTATCCAGCGCTTTGGCCCCCAAATTAAGCGATGAGCAAAAGGGATTGCTCTATGAAGCGCATGATTACGCATTCCATGGGCGGGTTTTGGATTTCGTCGTTTTGATGACCTATGAATGGGGATGGTCCGGGGGACCGCCGATGGCCGTAGCTCCGATCAACCAAGTTCGCAAAGTGCTGGATTTCGCTGTAACCCAGATCCCCCGCAATAAAATTATGATGGGAATGCCGCTTTACGGATATGATTGGACACTGCCTTATGTAGCGGGCGGGAAATGGGCTCCGACCATCAGTCCGCAGGAAGCTCTTCGCCGAGCCATGATCCACCGGGTGAGCATCCAATATGATCCGGTTGCGCAGTCGCCCTTTTTCTACTATGTCGACGCCCAAGGACAAAATCATGTGGTTTGGTTTGAGGATGCGCGAAGCGTGCAGGTGAAATTTGATACGGTGAAACAGTACAATTTAAGAGGAGTAAGCTATTGGGTGCTGGGAAATCCGTTCCCGCAAAATTGGCTTCTTCTCGCGGACAACTTTCAAATTAAAAAGTATGTCGGGTAATCTTCGTTATCCCGAGGCATATGCCACTCAGGCACACTTGACCGAAAAATTCCGTGTGCCTTTTCAAGCTTCCGGACTCATGCCAGGGTTATTCGGTTTGTTCATTGTACCACCTTGAAGCGGGATTTAATTGCATCCGATACGGATAAGCTAGGTCCAGGCTGGCAAGGCAATCAAGATGGTCAAACTGTTCGTTAACTTCACGTTAAATTGAACTTATATTCCGTTCTCACGATTCGCAGCACATCCCCGGACTTGAGCGGATATTCTTTATAAGGCACCAGCTTCTTGCCGTTGAGGTAGCTGCCGTTGACAGAACCCAAATCTTTGACGAAATATTGTACTCCATTGCGGATAATTTCACAGTGAACCCGTGAAACTCCGGGCGTGTCATCAACGTACCCGGCCTGTTCGTTTCTGCCGATCGTCAGACATTCCCCCGTCAATTCCATGTTTTCCGTACGGTCTCCCTTGCGGATCTCCAGCTTCCCACAGAATAATCCCGACGGCCGCTGAGAACCCAACAAAACGGTCGCATCCGGTATTGCAAGCAGTGTGGTCGGGTTTGCGGCAGGAATTGCGTGTTTGCTGATATTGCCATCTATTTTAGGCATGACAACAACGGGGGATTTAGGCATAACCTTCACTACGGATGCTTCTGCCGGAACCGATCGGCGAATGTGAATCGAGAGCGGAATCTTGTATTTTTTGCTGAACAAGTAAAGCAGGTTCAGCCATAAACCCGATCCGCCGAATGCGATATATATCAAGCTCTCTTCGGGATGGAACGCATATACGCCCCATATCAAGCCCAATCCTGCAGCAAACAAAACGTAAAGGGGGATCGTCCGGAATGCTCCCCGGTAATCAGCAGAGGCATGAACCTCCTGCAGCGGGGCGGACTCCGGTCTTACCGCCTCCACTGGCATTATGACCGGAGATTCGCACCCCGAACGATTCTCTTCCTCCAACAGCTTTCTAATGTCCCTCTTTAAATCGTTAATGCTGAATTTCTCATCCTTCATCGTTCCCATTAAGGTCTGGATTCCGCTACCGTGAAGCTGCTCCACGGCACTCATCATGCCACCCGCAAGCTGACGAATGTTTCCCTGGATGCGTGAGTCGGCTTGAAATCCGGCCAAAGGAACGTAAGTCAACCAAACCCGGCTCAATTGCGAATCGAGGAAAATGAAGTCTTCGTGCAAAATGAAATTTTCCGGATTCAACAAATATTCGGCGCATTCTTCCAGTGCGCTCAGAATTTCTGCAAGCAGACGATAGTATTGATTCAGTGTCAGCTTAGTTCCTCTGAGCACCTGAGAAAGCATCCGCTTGCCGGAAATCTTGTAGTTGAAACGGACGGCCAAATCAAACTCCTCCATATCCATAGTAAGCAAACGGGGAATTTGGTTGTAACGGATCATCGGTATCTGATGCGGTATGAGATCCTTCTCGGTGATCGGATCGTTTCCAGAAATCACAAGAAACGTATCCTTTTCATGAACGAAATCATAGCATAATGACTCATTGTGAAATTTCATAGGTTTCACCCGATTTGAAAGTTTTCAGTCAGGAATACGGTTACAAAAGCCGGAAGTACGGCAATCATGAAAGGAATGGTGGTCAATCCCTTTGAGTCCGTCTGCAGCACCGGCTGCAATGTTCGCAAAACAACAGCGCACAGCATCGTCCGCAGCCATCCCGCCATTCTTTGAAACATTTGTTTTCGCAGCAGCAGCATGACCATCCCGATTATTCCTGCATAGATCACGGAATACATTAAGCAATACAAAGTAAATCCGGCTCCGGCAACCGCTCCGACAGCCGCAAACAGCTTCACATCCCCCGCTCCGACCGCATGCATGAGATAAAAGACTCCTACCGTCATCAAACCGGCTGCTAAACCGGACAAGGCAAAAAGCAATCCCTCCCGATGATTGACCGCCAAGTTGAATACCAAGCCGAAGCCTGCGGTTGTTCCAGTCAGCCAGTTCGGTATCGTTCTCCAACGAAAATCGGTAAATGATGCGGCAAGAATCAGCAAGCTCAATAACGCCATCTGCCAGCTTGTCAACATTCCGTTCATGCGCCTGTCCAAACCCTTTCATAAAAATGTTTTCTGATATGCAGCACCTTACGGTAAAACGGAATGGTCAGCGGCCATTCAACTTCAACTTCGATCCCGAACATCCGATCGCCCTTGTGGGAGAAGTCCGGAAGTACGACGTTTACCAGTTTCAATTGTTCTCGTTTTATCAATGTGTTTCGATAGTTGGCGTCCATATAATGCCAGACGATCGGTTCAAGCACCGGGCGGACGATCATCAGCCATTCCGATGAGGACTGGCGAGGGTTTTCCCCTTTGAACAGAACTTGAAATTGAAAAACCTTCGCTGCAGATTCCGGCAAAAGACTTGCAAGTGCCGGTATCCTTTGGTCGCTGTCTGGACCGGCACTCTGCATTTCTCGCTCACTCCATTGAAACGGATAGGCGTGTGAGGAAACCTGCCTGACCGTTTCCCTTACCGCTTTATGCAGCGCAATATCCGCCAAAGCGGCTTGAATGAAGGAGATCAGCAGAATAACGAACACAAGAAACAAAGGCATGACCAGCGCGGCTTCCAGCACGATGCTTCCCGCAGCGGAATTCCTGAAGCTGTTCGAACCCGAAACCGCAGACGAATCAATAGGATCCTGCGATCGTTTGATTAAATTCATAACGGTTTCCACCCCGGCTTCCGTCCAATGCCCCGATCATTTTCACCATGCTCATCACTTGCGGAATAAACCATAAAGAAACATCGCTTCTCACGGCCACCCGAATATATGTCGCTTTGTCCGCCAAATCGATTCCCGTATTCAAATGGATCAAGGCCTGGATTCTAGACAGCTTGTTTTTTTCTTTGCTGTGCATCAGCAAAAATAAACGAATGTAGTCCTTGTAATCCAACTCCGTGGCCTTCCAGTTATTCATGAACGGCACAGACTCGCCTTCGAGCAGCACTTTCATATCCCCCGAAGCCTTGGAGGAGCCGTCCGCCAAGGCTGTTAAAAAAACAAGCAGCGGGGAACCTTCAGCGACCTTTTTCGGATCGCTCAATGCTTCTGCCGTTCGAACCGCCAGCCGAAGCAAATAGATTTCGGCATAAGCCGCGCCTTGGTTCGCTTCACAGGAAGGCAACCCATAGAGCACATATTCGTTTTCCTGGTCCTGCAGCGAATGAATAGCCGGATCGGTTCTGACGCTGTTCACTCCCGCATTCTGATGAGACGAGAACGTCCGGTAGTTGAAATATTCCAGGGCGTATTCATTGACGAAAACTTCGTCCCTGACTTGTTCCATAACATCCATCAACCCGCTTAGAGCTTGAAAAGCGCTGCTGCCGTATGCTTCCGGGGAAAGCTGAAGCGCCGAAGAAGGGTCCGGTTCCGGTAATGCCCAAGCTGTGGAATAATCCCGGTCCATGTAGTAACGGTATAATCCCGAATCACCCGTTAATTGCTGATAGACACTTCGGTCATTTTTCCCGCAAGCCGTAATCATGCTTTGAGCTTTGGCTTTTTCCATCTGCTCGCCCGCTTTCTTTGACTGTTCTTCCTGCTGCTTCTTGAGTTCGGCAAGCCGCTTTCTGCGCAAATTCATTGCTTGATCACTGTCTGCCTGCCATTGCCCGGCTTGAATCCTGAAGGCTTCGTTCGATTGACGCAAATCTGATAGCTGCAGCGGATCCCCGGTAAGCATTTGCGCAAATCTTCCGAATGAGGACAAAACGGCGGCCGTACCGCTTTTTTCTTTCTCAAAATATGAAATGCCGAGAACTTCGACATGCTGAAACACTTCAAATGCATTTTGCGGACCGGTTGAACTCTTTGTTTGCTGCTTTAAATTGGAAATTTCCTGCGAGATGTCTGCATCGACCGAATAAGCTTGATCCAGTTTTCCATTCAATTCAGAGTTCCAGTTTGTCAGCTGCTGCAATTCTGTTCCCGAAGCGCGTCTTACCTCCACGACAAGCCTGTCATAGTCGTCATACTTCCGCAGCAGCGTGCTGATGTGAATCAGCTGTGCCTGAAGCGCTGCGGCTTGTTCCGGTGTGCCGGGTATGATGCCTGCAAGCTGCCTAAGCTCTCCGGATAACCGCTCTTTCGTGGTTCCTCTCAGTTCTTCAGTGATTCCGGCCAGCAAATTCAATTGATTTCGATAACGCCCGGATGCGTCATGCAAGTAATCCATCATTTTAGAGCTTTTCTTCCAAGCTTGCTCCAATAGGTTCTCCCGCTTCCCGATCAATTTTTCCAACCGCTCGTTAAGCTGGGCAAATTCGTTTGCCGCATGGGCCGCATCCTTGGAGTCGCGCAGCTTGTTCACCACCCTGCTCACGTAATCGATCGGGGTCCGGTACTTCATTTGCTCCAGAATCTGGCGTTTGAATACGATTTGATCGGCAAGCGAATAAATACGATCGACTCTCAAAGAGGACGCCTGCATGCGGGTATCGGCCATTCGCCAAGAGTGTTCGCCGTTGAGACCCGTCGACAGATTAAGAGCCGCGATTTCGCCGACCAGTTGTTTTTCCCGTTCCGGGGATAAGCCCGAGGCAAACAAACCGTAACTTTTCAATTGTTGATCGTAGGCCGACAGCGCGGAGCGGACGCCCGATTTCAAAGCATCCTCCGATTCATGCTCGGCCAGCTTGATCCTGGCAAAATCGATCAATACCGAAGTGAAGGCAAATACCGCGGCTATGATGATGATCAAATATACTGTTACCGTACCCTTAGAAGATGCTGCAAAATTTTTCAAACTCCCGCCTCCGTCCCGCCGGTCTGTCCCGCCTGCCGCACAACCGAAAGCGAGCTTGCATTAACTTTCCGAATACGAAATACGAAAAAACCGTTAAAGCGTCGGTATTTTCCGTATTCGGGAACAGCAGAAGTAACCCGCTTTCAGTTTAACTCATGAATGACGACAATGATTCCGTTCTGCTCCAGTTGTTTTCTCAGCTTTTCCGAAGGACCGATCGAGCCGTCGCTTTTCCTTTTGAAGAAATGCCATACAACCCCGTTCAGTTTTGAATTTCTCAGCAATTCGGCATCTTTTTGCAGCTGATCTCTCAAATCTTTCGTACTGTCCTTGTATCCGATGTAGGCCTGATGAGCGATCATATTGGCATCCAGCGCGTCAATCAGTCTCCATGTGCCGACTTCATCCGTTGTACGGGTCGATTGTCTGCCGTAAACCAGTTTCTGCAGGTATGCTTTGGCTTGCGCGTGGGATTCGAATGCCAGCGATGCTTCGGAAGCAGCAGTTCCCTGTAAATCACCGAACTTGCCGTAGGCTTCACGGATATTTTCGATACCGGCTTCATCCAGGAACTTCCGGGCGTTCTCTCTCAACAGATCGGCGATGCGAATGAATTCCGCCGGCTCGGTCACCGATGCGGCAGACTCCGCAGAGATCTCCTTCCAGCCTATCAGCCACTGCAATACGGATGGAACATGGAAGGGGCTCGACAAACGGACCGTCACATGCCGCTCCACCAAACTGTTGTCATATTCCGCCTCTCCGGAAATTCCGGACGGGATGAGCCTCTTCGTATGAAGGAGCTTTTTTCGGATCAAATTGCCGTCCTGCCTTTCAGCATCCGATCCCGAATCGAGCTGAACCGAATGTATTCGATTTCCGGCAAACAGCCGCAGCCAATCCCATGCTCCGTCCTGCAGCCAATGCCAATATAATCCGTCCTGCTGTCCAGGGTAAAAATCGCCGGTAACCGGATTTTTATAGCTGTTGTCCCATGTATAGGCTGTTCTTTCCGCCGCTGATGAAGCCGCTGAGTAGAGGGAAACATGCTGATACACATAGATTCCAAAAAAAATGATTCCTGCAGTAATCAGAAAAATTACGGGAAAAACAAGCGAGCTTTCGATCGTCAAGCTGCCGGATTGTGAACAAATAAATGGTTTGCATGTCTTCGGGAAATTCAACAATTCATGGATTCGACGACGGAATGACGTTAAGCGGATCATTATTGCTCGTTTCCTGCATTTTACTGTTGGCGCCGTCAAACAATTTCTGCACCCAGTGCATGATCCATTTGCGGAAAGCAATGGCGATGATCACAATCACGGCAATAATCAAAATAATTTCCAACGTGCTGATTCCCTCTTCGTTTCTGTAAAGCTGGCGAAGCCTGTTCCATACGTATTGCATGCTGTCACGACCTTTCTTATGGGCTCATGATCATCACAGCCGGTGAAACAATAACGACCATGACGACTATAAAAATAATAATCATCGGAAAAACCAGCTTGGATGAGGCTTCCTCCCCCGCAATTCTGGCCGCTGCCTTGCGTTTTTCCCACAGGTCCCGGGAAAGCTCCCTCAACGCTGCGACCAGTTCATCACCTCCCCTCCGATAATTCATCAGAATCGTTGTCGTAAAAATCGATACTTCCTGAGCGGAGCATCTTTTGCTGAAATCCTCCATGGCCCGGTGGAAAGAAATCCGATTCGCGAGCTCCTGACGGGTTTGCGCCAGCTCTTGATACAACCTGGTGGTTGTGCGGCCCGCCCTGCGTTCCGCACAGCGTGCGATGGCTCCCTGCACAGTTTCCCCCGCATTCACCAGAAGCGTCAGTTTGTCCAGCAGCTCCGGCAGGTCGAGAACTATGGATCGTTTGATCTCGATCCACTTATGCTCCAAATCTCTGTATTTCCCATACGGTATTATCACGGACAGCAGCAGTCCCATACCTGCATAAGTAAGGCTGCTGCCGTCGACAACCGCCAACAGCAGCGTAAGATCATGCACAAGAAAAGACAGCAGCATGGTCTCAGCCATCATCCACTTCGCAATACCGTCCGCCTCGTCAAGGGAACAACGGTGAATCACCATGATCTTTCTCCTGAGCGCCGAAAACCATGACGGAAATCGCGTGGGTAAATCAATTCCTTCAAGAAGCCAATAAAATGCGGCGGACCACTCTTGACGTCGAGCGCCGTAGGGGAAATCCGAAAGCTTGCGGTTGAATGTCCGCCTTGTCTTCAAATAGAACAACAAATACAACAAATTTTCCAAAATCAACAATATCGTGATAAATAGGCTCATGAATTTCATACCCTGATGTTCATGATCCGTCTGTTCAGCCAATAAGCTGCGGCCAGCAGCAGCAGGCATCCCGTCATGATCGCCGGCCCGATTCCCTGATACAGCGGAGCCATATAGTCCGGGGAACTGAAACTGACAAAAGCGATGATGCCCACGGGAAGGAAGCTGAGCGCCTTGGATTCGAACCGTTTCTGGGCAATCATTACGGAAATTTCCTGCTCGACTTCCATCTTCTCCCCAATGATGTTTGAAGTTCGGCGCATCACCTCAATCAAGTCTCCTCCCGTTCTTTTACAAGTTTGAAACACATCGGAAAAGTTCTCGATATCCTCTATCCCCGCCCTCCGGCTGAGATCCTCAACCGCCTTTTCAACCGAAATGCCGTTCTCCACCTTATGATTGATGATCTCCAGCTCTGAAATCATGTCGATTTTTGCCTCGGCATACAGTTGCTTTAAATCTTTTACTGTCTCGCGAAATGCGTTTTCCACCGAATGTCCCGCTCCAAGCGCAGAAGAAAGTGAATACAGCGCCAGCTTGAACTGCCGGCTTAAATTTTTCTGCTGCTTTTCGATCAGCTTGCGTTTTCGAATTTCCGGATATCGGAGGCTGAGAACCGCCAGGGCGGCGGATACCCACGGATGCTGATAAAAAATATATCCGATTGAATACAAGGCTGCTCCGGCGGCAGCAATTGAGCTCAGCTTGTCCCCGAAGGACATCGTGAAGCGGGAATAGTCCTTATAGTTGAAACGGATATGATAGGAGCCAGCGCTCCTTTGAACGGTACGACGGCTGCGGAGAGCAATTTTCCATATTCCCCGCTCTGTCAAATGCATAAACGCCCATACTGAAATTCCGGTTAAAAGCGCAACGAATGCTATCACCAATGGACCAATCCCCCCTGCAATGACTCAACTCACGCTGAACGGCACCGGCACGAAAGTCACATCTTCATGCCGGCCAACTCCAGTTTAGACGCATGATACAGCCGGTTTCCCGTTGCTTCCAAGCGTCCGTTCACCCTTCCTTCCGCCGTATCTCCTTCGTCCTTGAACAGATAGAGCGGGTTGAGGATAATCTCTCCCTCCTTCACGCAGGAAATTTCACTGATTTCAATTATTTTCCTTGAGCGATCCCTCATTCTCGACAAATGAATCATAATATCGATCGCGGAACCGACCTGCTTGCGTATGACCTGCAGGGGGAGCTCCGCGCCGCTCAGCACCATCGTTTCTAAACGGCTCAGCATGTCGTGAACGGAATTGGCATGACCCGTCGATAATGATCCGTCATGCCCTGTATTCATCGCTTGCAGCATGTCCAAAGCCTCCGCCCCCCTTACTTCCCCCACAATGATGCGGTTTGGCCTCATTCTGAGCGAGGTCCTGATCAATTCGCGCATGGGGATGCACCCCTTGCCCTCTGTGTTCGCATTTCGCGTTTCCAGACTGACCAAATTGGCAATCGAATCGATTCGCAGCTCCGCCGAATCTTCGATCGTGATAATTCGCTCATCCTCTGGTATGAAACGCGTCAAGGCGTTGAGAAGCGTCGTCTTGCCTGAGCCTGTGCCCCCGCTGATGAATATGTTGAATTTCGCGGCCACCAGCTTCTCCAGCAAGCGGCTTGCCTCTTCAGTCAACGTTCCCTGTTCCACCAATTGCTCCATGGTCATCGGATTGGCGGGAAACTTACGGATGGTCATCGTTGGCCCCTTTAATGCAATGGGAGGAAGCACTACATTGACTCTGGAACCGTCTTGCAGTCTCGCGTCGACAATCGGCGAGGATTCATTGACGATGCGGTTCACTTGACCGACAATGGTTTGAATGATATCCTCCAGCTTCTCTCGGTTTTCAAACGCGGCCGGGTAACGGGAGATTTGCCCGGCTTGCTCGAAAAAAATTTCTTCATGGCTGTTGACCATGATTTCGGTAACCTCATGATTCTCAATCAGCGGCTGCAGGATATCCAATCCTCTGAAGGAATGAAAAATCCGGAATACGGCCGCTTGTTTTTCGGCGACCGGAATGTATTCCGCTGCCGATTGCTCAAATACCGTTCGTTCAATTGTCTCCAGCAACTCCTCATTCGTAGTCGATCCCGACAAGTCGAGCCGCTGCAATACCTGCTCGCGCAGCCAAATCAATTTCTGCTCCATCTCACCCGTTCCCTTCGACGCCCGTCAGCTTTACCAGTTCTTGAACCGCAATATTGAATTCGTCTGCTGAAAATAATTGGCTGTTTTGGCTGATTCCCTTCCACTGCGGGCAATAAGGCAGAAAGCCGTGCAGGGTAATCGAATGAGCGTTGAAATCATTATGCAGTGAGCCGGTATATTTATTTAAAACGAAGCGAATGTTCGCAATTGCGGATGCCCTTTGCTCGCCGAGAATTCGCTCATAATGCTTCAGCATGACCCGACTTTTCTGGATGCTTTGAATGTCGTCCATCAACAACCAAATGACCGTGCCGCTCAGACGAAATATCGGGCCCATCCTGTGATGTCCGGAAGTATCGGAATCAATGATGATGGCATCATACCTGCCCGTATCCTCCAAAATTCCGATCAGCTCGGCCGCATCCTCCGAAGAGATCGCCTGCCAATCCTCCAACCGGTTGGACGGTTGAAAACAATCAAATCTATGCAAAGGCTCATGCCGGATGAATCTGTCCAGCTTGCCGGAAAAGCGCTCCTTGTCGGTCTTGAAGTAATAGACGATCTGTTCAAAATCATAGCTGTTCCCGCAATCGATCAAAGCGGAAGTTGCCTGCACTCCTTCCGTATTCAAATAAAACACCTTGAAATCACGTGCTGCGAGCTCCTTCGCCAAGTTCAGCGACACCGCCGTGTTCCCCGCTCCTCCTGCAGCCGAATAAACCGTAATGATGTTCGTCTTCCGGTTGCCCGGGAGCCTACCATTATGCAGAGCATGGATTTCCCGATACGCCGATACCGCCTTATTCAATAATTGAAAAACCGGCTGATATTTGCTGATGCTTAAAATATCATTGTGCATCTCTTCTTCCGGCGGTTCTTCCACAAGCCGGAAGAAGCGGCATTTCTGATCGGCCAGTTCCCGTTCCGGCATCAAATCCGGATGAATCAAAAGAATATCGGGACGTCCTCCGTTTGTCAGGAAAAACGCGAGCGTCTCCTTGCTCGAAAAGCATTTGATTTCCAGTTTGAACGGAAACTCCCCAGAGCCCGCGATCCTGGAAAGCATTCCGAGATAACCAACATCCTTATCGGCAATAACCATTGAGAGCATTTCCGGTCCCCCTTCCAGTTTGTTCAATCAACAGCAAGCCGGATCAACCCGCTGATCAGCAAAACGATGGAAACCGCCGAAGAAACGGCAATAAACCTGATTTCCGCACGGCTTAAATTCATGACAATCGTCACCGCCTCCCAAAAAAAGCACCGCGAATCGAAAAACGATCGATTCGCGGTGCTTCCGCATGAAATAAAAACAAATTTTTTCTATTAAGTATATATTATATAAATATTTTATAGTTTTGCAAGTTATTTTTGTAATTTAAAGAATATTTTTCTATATTTTTCAGCGCGGCCCCTTCTATATTGAAATAAATCCGCTGGCGCAGCATCTTCAATTAACGGTGAAAGCGCAACAGACAGCTTACGCATTACATCGGGACGATCCTGCACCAGTCGGCCCTTCCAAACGGCTTCCATAATATCGGCAAACGGAATATCGGGCAAAAAGCATGCCGGAGCAAACGGCAGGGAAGAAATCCACTCCCTTCTCATCCGAATGGGCAGATCCCGATTGGCGACAATGTAAACATTTTTTCCTGAATTCCTGTATCCGTTTATCTTGCCAAGCATCTGCAAGGATTGACTGCCGTTCATTTTGGCCGGAAACGGATCGACGACAAATACGAGCGCATCCGCAAGCTGAAATAACGCCTCGGCCTCCGGAATATTCCAGTGATGCGAAACGTCGACCAGAGTAGCTGGAGCTTTGACGGCATGCAGCATTTTCAGCACATCCGTTTCCCTCCATGCCCCTTTCTTTCCATCCGGGTGAACAGGATACCATTCCGTGAAATCGTCAATCCAAGGAACATGAAGCTCCGGAGGGCAGCCCGAGCAAATTTGATCGAGCAAAAACCGATAATCCCTTGGAGCATTCCGCTCGCCGAACAGCAGCTGATACAGCTCTGGCTCGTTGTACGGCCATTCGACGACCGCATTCGGGATGCTGCTCAGGCTTAAGGCCTTGGCCATTGATAACACGGCAAATGTCGATCCAGCACCCGGATACAAGCTGCAAAATGCAATCATCCTGCGGGAATGGCCGGCACTCCATCCCGAAATCCGTGAATTTGCAGTTCGCCGGTAATGATCGCTGTCAAGTACCCCCTGCAATTCCTGTCTCACCTCCAACGCGTTTTGGAAGCGTTCCGCCGGATCATGCTTCAAAAGACGCCCGACCACGTTCATCAGCCGATCCGGCAGCTTGATGCCCGTCTCTTCCAGCGGCTTTTCCGTCATGTAAAAATAATTTCCGCCGGACAACAGAAAATACATAAGCGCCCCCAGTGAATAGAGATCGGTTCGGGGATCCGTCTGCAAAAGCTCGAACTGTTCCGGCGCCGCGAATCCGATCGTGCCGATCTGCAGGGTATCCGCCTGCTGGTGCCTCTTTAAATTGCGGGCAATGCCGAAATCGATCAGGCGAACATTCCCCTGTTCATCCAGCATGACGTTGGAGGGCTTCAAATCGCGGTAAATAATCGGCGACGGGGAAATATGATGGAGATAGTGGAAAACATCGCACAGCTGCAACGCAATGCCGACAACCTCCGGAACAGGCATGCTCTGTTTATGCTCCGTAAACTTTTGCATAAGCGTGCTGCCCCTGATGTAATCCATCACCAGATAGGCGTACCCCTGAAAATTCGGCGAATAATAATCGATGATATTGGGCAGATAAGGATGATTGAGCCGGATCAGCAGCTCCGCTTCAGCAATAAATTGTTCAGAGTTCGCCGGTAAATGAAACGATTCCTTGACCGCCCATTTCTTGCCGGCGAGCTTCAGATCCTCCGCAAGGTAAACGTTTCCCATTCCGCCTTGACCCAACAAGGACACGATCCGGTACCGGTCGCCCAATATATCCCCGTTCTGCAAATTCGGGACCATGAATTGACCCGCAGCCTCCTTCATTCTAAATTAGGCAAACAAAAAGCCCTTCACCGGAGTGAAAGGCAGGTATGCTTTACCATGCATCGAATTTATAGATTTTCGACATGATTATATCAAATCTTCTTTATTTGAACAAGCGAATCAGATAAAAAATAAGGGACAACACGATGCTGACGATGATGCTCGTCATGAGCGGAAAATAAAAACGGAAATTTTCCTTCTCGATTACGATATCTCCCGGGAGCCGCCCCAAATGCAGGAAGCGTCCCCCAAGCTGCCATAACAATCCGATGACAATGAGGATAATTCCTCCGATAACCAGCATTTTTGCAATGGGATTCATGGATTGAAGCCTCCTCGGCATAAAATAGCCTCTCGGCATTCGCCGAGGCAGGTGGGACAAGGTTTTACTTGTTCCATCCAAACTGCTTTCCTCCTACTTTCGTAGGAGGATTTTCGGTCGTACCTTCTGCACGAAAACCAGTGATGATCCAAGGCTGTTCCCGAAGACTCCACGCGACTGGCGAAAAGTCGAAGCTGATTTACAAGCGCCGCACCTCCGTCGAGCGGTCCAACAAACGGGAGAAGCTCGATTACAAGTTGGAATCCGGCAGGCACCGCTCTACCATGATGTGGTACATGCGTATCTATGGCATTATGATCTGTCAGCACATTGATGCGTGGCACGTTAGTCAAAAGGAGCAGTGGGATCTACTTCGGTCAACGATTTGCCCTGCTGCCGCCTAATTTTTTAAAAAACTCCTCTTTTTCATCGGGGTAGTCTGCCTATTTTTGAAAATGGGTTTCATTTTCCACTTTTTCCAGTTCAAAAACATCAGTTTCTAGCTAACGCCCCCTTCAGCAGCACTCGAATTCCGAGAGGCTATTAAAGTGTTTGAAGCGCTCACTGCCCATACCCCGGGCTGCGGCAGGCTTTTCAGCAGTGTCACTCAAGTCGCTCTGCTCACGATTTCCTCGGCGATAACTGCGCCGTGCAGCTTGCCGTTCTCGATGAAAATCGAATTCGCGTCCTTGCCCGCCGCAATCACCCCGGCAATGAACAAATTGTGCAAATTCGTCTCATAGGTGGCTTCGTCGAAAACCGGCGCTCCGGTGTCCTCGCGCACCCCGACTCCGATCTGTTTCAGCATTCTATGGTCAGGCCGGTATCCGATCAACGTAAAAACATAATCATTTTCCAGTTCCTGACGCTCCCCTTTCGTATTGATGAGGATCGAGTCCTCGCGGATTTCTTCGATAACCGTCTGCGCGTGCATCTTGATCCGTCCCTTGTTGACCAGGCTTTCAAACAAAGGGAGCACCCAGGGCTTGATTTTCGGCGAGTACCCGTTTCCGCGATAGATGACGGTTACGTCGGCACCCGCTTTTTCCAGGTCCATCGCGGCATCCACCGCAGAGTTGTTTCCTCCGACAACGGCCACCTTCGTGCCGCTGTACGGGTGGGCGTCCTTGTACTGCCCGATCACCTTCGGCAGCTCTGCCCCCGCAGCGTCGAGCACATTCGGATTATCGAAATAACCGGTGGCGATGATGACGAATTTGGCCTGGTACCGCTTCGTCCTCCCGCTGCGGTCAGTGGTTTCCACTCTAAACAATTCCCCCTGGCGATAAACGGATTGGACGGCTTCATACGTATGAATCCGCAGCTTCTTGCGCTGTGCAACGGTTCGGTAATAGACCAGCGCCTCCTGACGGGTCGGCTTATCGCCGGTGATCACGAAAGGCACCTCTCCAATTTCCAGCAGCTCAGGCGTGCTGAAAAACTGCATAAAGGTAGGATAATTGTAAATGGAATTGACTACACAGCCTTTTTCAATGATCAGCGGATCGATATTTCTCTTTTTCAGCTCCGCGGCCGCGGACAGTCCGCATGGACCTGCCCCGACAATAATGACTTCCTCCATCCCGTTTCCTCCTATCTTGAAAATTCACTAGTAGAACGATCTTGAAATTCTGTTACTTTAGGACATCGTTCCATCCATTCCATATTTCCAGCGAAACGGAATCGGGTTTGCGTTCACTTCTTCAAGATATTGTTCGATTCGTTGTTTCAACTCTTCCTTGGATTGAATACGAATGTGACGCAGCACTTGTTTTGTCATCTTAGCAAAAAACACCTCGATTATGTTTAACCACGAACCATGTTTGGGGGTGAATGTAAACTCAAACCGGTCTGGCCTGGTTTCAAGATAGGCTTTAGTTTCCTTCGATGTATGAGCCGAATGGTTATCCAAGATGATTTGAATCCGCAATCCCGGATCATAGATGCTATCCAGTTTTTTGAGAAAGTCGACAAACTCTTTGCTGCGATGGCGGTCTTCCACCGCACCTATCACTTGACCGGTTACCAGATCAATACCCGCAAGCAAACTGAGTGTGCCGTGACGCTTATACTCAGGATCTCTGGCAATCGTGGGATGCTCGCCCGGTTCGGGCGGCAAATCTTCGGCGGTGTTCCCTATCGCTTGGATTCCCGGTTTCTCATCATACGACACGTAGACATCACATAGAGGTTTAAGCTCTTCGTTTTCCAGAATATATTCAACCTGTTGGTATACGCAGAGAACCTGGGCTTTTTGGGCATCGAAATCCGGATCACGGCGCTGCAAGTAATAGCGCACCTTGTGCGGCTGAATGTTATGGTTGTCCAATATGCGTTTCACATTGCTGGGTGACAGTTGCTTCAGGCAAGGATGACCTTCCTTTTCGGCGTTGGCTTGGATGTGTCCGGATAATTGTCGTAGCGTCCACACTTCGCTGGCGTATCCAACATCTTTGGGCTTGTTGACAGGCTAAGGATACGACCCATGCAATGGCCGCAGGAGTCATTTCTGTTGGGCGTCCGGACCGTTGTTCCTCTTCCAGAGCTTCCTTCACACCCTGCACCAGAGCTTTGTCAATGCAGCGTTAGTTTTAGGGACGGTCGCCCCGAGAGCCTTTGCGATCTTAGGAATACTCAAACCATCGGCATAGTGCAGGATCATTCGTGCACGTTCAACACGACGGAATTCTTCTGTTCTGGATTGGCTGATCCGTTGAAGAAATTGACGATCCTCCGATGACAAAACCAAGGGTTGTTTTGTGGATTTAAACAATGGAATCACACTCCATTTAAGGTTGTTAATTCCATTGTACCACAACAACAGAAATAGTGATAATATTTTTAGAACGTTGTACTAGAAGGGCGTTTGAACACGCTCCAGGAGTCGTGCTCATTCCCTTATTCCTTCATACTCCATTTGAGTAAAATTCACGAAAATCAATCCGTCGGACAGACTCCTGGAATCCCGAAAGGACTCAACGAATAAAAGTATATCATAATTCCTGCAAAACTTTGATCCACGGTCTGTCGTTGAACCATTCGACCTGCAAGGGAACCTGGAACGTCTGCAGCAGATGCTCCCCCGTCAGCACTTCCCGTTTGGGACCGGCGGCTACGATCCGCCCCTGCTCGATCAAGGCAACATGCGTAAATAATGAAATGATTTCTTCAATATGATGGGTCACGTAGACGATTTGCAGGTTTTGATTTTGCAGCCTTTGCAAGCTTTCCAGCAGCTTTTCCCGCTCAAACAAGTCCAGACCGGAGCAAGGCTCATCCATGATCAGCACTCGCGGATCCGCCATCAACGAGCGGGCCAGCATGACCTTTTTGCGTTCTCCCTGAGAAAGCGTACCGAGCGGCTGGTTTTGCAAATGGGCGATTTGCAGCCGTTCAAGCATCGCTTCCGCCTTTTCCTTCAGTTCCTGCGACACCTGTTCATACATGCGCAAATAGGCGTATTCGCCGGTTGCCACCACTTCCCATACGGGATCTCTGGGCGTCAGCTTTTCAAACAGCGATTGGCTGGTGATCCCCAGCTGTTTGCGCACCTCCCGGACATCGCATTGTCCGTACCGGTTTCCCAGCACTTCGATCGTTCCCCGCGTAGGAAACAGATAGCCGCACATCATTTCCAAAAGGGTGGTCTTGCCGGAACCGTTCTTCCCCAGAATGACCCAATGCTCATACGGGTTCATAGTCAGGCTGACCTGTTGAAGAATATTTCTTCCTTCCCTGATGAAATCAATTTGCTGAAGCTGTATCACTGCTGCTCACTCCTGTCCCGATAATCATAAGATGGCTAGGAGTCTGTCCGAGAATCGTTATTCCGAATAAGGGATATTTGAATAAAAATTCACGAAAATCAACCCATCGGACAGACTCCTCGCTTATTATCCTGCGGACTGCCCGATTTGCTCCAACACCTCGTCAGGCACAGGAAAATTGTACACCTTCACATCATTCGGCTTGTTGGTGTACAAATGCTGAAACATGTACTTTCTTCCCGTTTCGCTTGAAGTGTGAAGATAAATTTCGCTGGCATACAAATGATGTTCGACCATATATCGCACCACGTCCATCCCGGTTGGCTGGCCGATTCCGAGATCGTGATCGAGAGACAATACATTGATCTTGCATTCTTTCAACAGTTCGACGCATTCCTCATAGGTTCTCGCATGAACGAACCCCTTCGGACAGCGGCGCATGTCATCCAGATAAACGTTAATCATTATTTCACCACCTTAATTCAGAAGCTCCCGTATATGCTTCATCTCATTTTCATATGTATATGACGGAGTGACCGGTGTTTCCAGAATGACCGGAACGCCTTGCAGAAAAGGGGATCGCAAAAATATCCGAAAAGCTTCATCGCCGATATGGCCCCTCCCGATATTCGCATGCCTGTCGCGAAACGAACCGGCTGGAAATGCCGAATCATTCAGATGCACCGTTTTCACATGACTGAAAAACCCAGTTTGTCCGCCCCTTTGCAGCAGTTCCTCCCAGTTTCCGCCATTCCACACGCCGCTTGCAAACAAATGACAGGTATCCAAGCAAAAACGGATCCGCTCCGGATCGGCGGACAGGTTCCGAATTTGTACCAATTCCTCCATTTCCGTGCCCATCCGCAGACCGCTTCCCGCTTGATTTTCGATAAGTAAAAGCGCTTGGCCGTTCCACCGGTTCAAGATGTCATTTACCAATTGTAATATATTTTTATAACCTTGTAACGGGTCAGTTCCTTTAAATTTTCCGAAATGCACCACCAGCCCGATCGACCCGCAGGCTTCGGCAACATCCAATTCGTTCAACAGGGAAAGCGCTGTGGCCGACTTCAGACCGGAATCCGCTACAGCCAGATTCGTCAAATAGGAGGAATGCGCTACCGAGAGCAGCCCATTCCGCTCGCAATAATCGGCGCAGTCTTGCGCATCTCTTCGGTCAAAATGCTTGACAGCAAGGCTTCTCGGATTTTTCGGGAAATATTGAAAGGCTTTCATTCCCATCGACAGCGCCGTTCTCGCAGCTGCCAGATATCCGTTCCGAATGCTGATATGTCCGCCAAAAAAAAGCATGAGATCCCCCTATTACTGTTGGCAATTTGTACAACAGAAGGTTTTCCTTGAAGCGATTTCCCGCTTTCCAATCGGATGCCCGCATCTCAGGCAAGGCTCATCCGCGCGGTCGTACACCGCACACCTGGAATCATAGCCTCCGGTCAACTTGTCCCCGGCATAAAGCGGAACCTCCATATAGCCCCCGGCATTCACCGCTTCCGAAAGCACCTGCTTCATCGCCGCAAACAGACGGCCGGATTCGTCCAAAGACAAGGTATGGATTTTCCGATAAGGCAAAATGCCCGCGGCAAAACAAATTTCATCGGAATAGCAGTTGCCGATCCCCGCAATGACCCGCTGATCCGTCAGAGCCGATTTCAAGACGGATCTGCTTTTGGCGTTCAATCGCGACTGAAAATGCTCCAGGTTAAATGATTCTTCCATCGGCTCGGGTCCAAGCGGACGCAGCTTTTCTGACGTTTCGAAAGCAGACAGGTAATGCAGAAATCCCAGCCTTAGTCCCAGAAAAAACAAACGGCCGGTTTCAAGATCAAGCTCAACCTGCGCCGTACGTTCGGGGGCTTCTTCCCCTTCAGTGTAATATATCCACCCGTTCAGCATCAAATGAAGCAGCAGGACATGGGAGGACTCAAGATGAAACAGCAGGTATTTGGCGCGGCGTTCGACGGCCGTTATCCTTTGATACGCAACAGCACCCGCGAACGTTTCAGCAGGCAGGTTCACCGATTTCTCCCGGGTGATTTTTGCGGACAGAACGGTTTTACCCGCGGCTAGAGGTTTCAACAGACGTCTGTAGTTTTCCATTTCCGGAAGCTCCGGCATTGACCAAACTTCCTTTCATTCGGGAAATACCCGGACTCTCTTATTGGAGTTGCCCATTACCGGCAATTTTATACCGGAAATCTTGCAGCCAGAGCCGCTTATCCGTATCAATTTGTCGGTTCAATCTCCTCATCCACGTCGAACAGCATAGGCATTTGCTTATCAACTTTCCGCATCAGACGCTCGATTCTTTTTTGGAGATTCTCTGCCAACAGCCGCTGCTTGCGGTCTCCCCGGGCAAGCGAGATGCGTTTGCGGGCCGCTTGCAATGCTTCCTCCGCATAGGCCAACGCTTGCTTCGCATTTTTCATGCGATGCTCGTAATGGATGGCGAGTTCAATGAACGGTTCGACGGAAGGAATGAACTTGCCGGCATTCCGGTTTTCTTCGATGCTGTCTTCCCAGATCCGCACAGCCTGTCGGTAATCGCCCTTTTTCTTGAAATAAGCCGCCATGGGCATGCGCAATTCCCTGATTTCGTCGCCGTTTCGTTCCGCCAGCTGCCGAAAGGCTTGCTCCGCAAGCTCCGGCAGCTCCAGCTTGTCCAACCAAGCGCCCACGCGGTACAATTCTCCGGCTTCCAGTTCGGACAGCCGAATCCTCCCCTGCACCAGGCGGGTTACATGGCTGGCCAGTACGCTCAGGGAAAGAATGTCCCGTTCGTTGTGATCAAATACTCCTTCGATCGCTTGCGGATTGCCCTCAGCCAAGTATTGAAAATACAAGGCCGGAGCCATCGAACCCGGAACGTCCTCCTCCCGCAGCACGCCTAATCGCGCCTCCTCCACCGTACCCAGCCGGCAGGAAGGCAGCGTGCTTCTCCAAATGCTTCGTGAAGTGTATAACAGGTCGATTTGATGGAGATGGCGGTCTTCAAGTTGAATCCGGTTCAAAATAAACCGGTTTTTCAGCACCGGCCAGTCAAATGTGCGTCCGTTGTAGGAAATCACTCTGGAAAACGACTGCAGCTTTTCTCTCAAATAGGCCAGCATCGCCAGCTCCTCCGCGGGATTGCGGATAAACAGCTGCTCCACTACATATGACTCGCCTTGATAATAGCCAATGCCGACCATGAAAGGAACATTGCCGGCCCCGATACCGAGCCCTGTCGTCTCGGTGTCCAGGAACAACAGCGCTTCATGTCCGGACAAACTCCCGGCCGACCGGTTCAGCACATCAAGCACGGACGCATGGCCTATCAAATCGCCCAGCGCATACAGCCCGTGCCGATAATCAAGGCTATATCTACGCTCGCGCAGGACAAACTGTCCCCATTCGTTGCGCTCCATCCGGGCGTCAAGGCCGATCCACTCGTGATCCTCGGCGCGCTCCTGTACGGTCGGCGGATTCGCGCCGGGGGAGGAGGGCTTCAGCCGATTCAGCCGATCCCTCAGCCCGCTCATCGAGCTGCCTCCAAATGCGTAAGCAGCTCGAGCGCATGGCCTTTGCCCAGCAGCCCCACCTCTTCGATCGGTCCCACGCAGGCTGGACATCCGCTCAGGCAGGAGCAGGAATTCAGAAGCCGTTTCGCTTCCTCCAGCAGAACGGCATGCAGATCATACAGCCTTTCGCTCAATCCGATCCCGCCGGGGTAACGGTCGTAAAAAAACACCGTCGGCCGCTTGTTATGCACCGCTTTGACCTTGGGGACGACGCGGATATCCAGCGGATCGCACATCAAATGCAGCGGTGCGAGATGCACCAGCACATTCGCCAGGCCCAGCAGGGCGAACTGCAGATCGTTGGCTCCCCAGCGTTCCGTCACTTCCTCATTGAACGAGAACCAATATGCGCTCGTATGCAGCTCTTCTTCCGGCAGGTGGATCGGTCCGGAGCCGATGTTTTCGTGGGTGCGCAATTTGATTTTTTTGAAAATGGTCGGCTTCGCATTCACGGTAACCTCTCCATAAAATCGGCTGTGCCCCGGGCCTGCGGCCTCCTTGTCGGCATGCAGCACCTTCAGCTGGACGGCCATGTTGGCATCGGTAAAGTAGTCGACATTCACTTCGCGGACGTACGCTTTTTTCTCCTCGTAATCCAGCTTTTCCACTTGAAACTGGACACCTTCGTGGATATAGATCGCCTCTTCGTGAATCAGGGTCGGCGCGCTGAAGCGGTCAACCTCCCCGATTACCCGGCTGCCGTTCGTCAAGTCGATGATGATGAAATTTTCCTGTGCGGCCGAACGCAGGGAAATATTGTGCGCCGGAAACGACTGGTCCATCCAGTACCAACGATTTTGCACCCTGTGCAGCACCTGTTCCTCGGTCAAAAATTCGAGGATTTCCTGCAGGCTTTCCCCGCCGAACTGCTCCCCTTCCTCAAAGGTCAGCTCATACGCCGCGCATTTGATATGGTCGATCAGGATCAGCAGGTTGTCCGGATGAATCAGGGCCCGCTCCGGTGAACGTCCCAGCAAATACTCCGGATTCTGAATGATATATTGGTCCAGCGGATTGCTGCTGGCGACAAGGAACGTTATCGAGCTTTCCTGGCGTCTCCCCGCCCGTCCGGACTGCTGCCAGACGCTGGCGATCGAACCCGGATAGCCGTTCAGGACACAAGCCTGCAGCTGGCCGATATCGATCCCGAGCTCCAGCGCGTTTGTGCTGACCACACCGCGGATCTCTCCGTTCCGCAAGCCCCGCTCGATCTCGCGCCGCAATTTCGGCAGATATCCCCCGCGGTAGCCGCGAATCGATTTCGTGCCCAACTCCTTCGTTACCAGCTCCTGCAGATAGGTCAGCAGCAGCTCCACCCGGACCCGGCTGCGGGCGAACACGATCGTCTGGATGCCCTGTTTCAGCAGCATGGCGGCAATTTTTCGCGTCTCCAGCACGCTGCTTTTGCGAATTCCCAGCTGGCGGTTCACGACCGGCGGATTATAAAAAACGAGATGCTTGTCGCCGGACGGAGCTCCATTATTATCGATCAGCGACACCTTCTCGCCGATCAACCGCTCCGCGTGCTCCTGCGGGTTGTCGATCGTCGCCGACGCGCAAATGAATTGAGGGCTCGAGCCGTAAAACCGGCAAATCCGCTTCAGCCTGCGGATCACGTTGGCCACATGGCTGCCGAATACGCCGCGATACGCATGCACCTCGTCAATGACGATGAATTTGAGATTTTCGAATAATTTGACCCATTTCGTATGATGCGGCAAAATCGCCGAATGGAGCATGTCCGGATTGGTCACGACGATATGCCCCGCATTGCGGACAGCCTGCCTCACAGTCGGCGGTGTGTCCCCGTCGTAAGTGTGCGTCTTGATGTCGGCTTCCATCATTTCCGCCAGCTCCTGCAGCTCCGCCACCTGATCCTGGGCCAGCGCTTTGGTCGGAAACAAATACAAAGCCCTTGTGCTGTCGTCGGTCATCACGGTTTGCAGGACCGGCAGATTGTAGCAAAGCGTCTTGCCCGAAGCCGTAGGGGTTACGGCAACGACGTGCCGGCCATGGGCGGCTTCTGCAAAAGCCTCAGCCTGATGCGTGTAAAGTCTGGAAATTCCTTTATGCTGAAGCGCCTCCCGGATCTTCGGATGCAGTCCTGCCGGAAAATCGGCATACTTCGCCTCCCTCCCGGGAATCGTGTGCCAATGTGTCACTTGACTCATGATTTCCGGAGTACCCTGAAGTATCTCAATGCATTCGTCGATCGAAGACACTTTTCCTGTCAGACGGTTCATCCCGTTCACTCCCCGTTTCCTTCTTTCATTATTGTAACGAATATACGTTCGCCTGGCAATGACCGTAGGCTAAAATTTCAATGTACACAAAAAACGGGGAGACCAAATAAAGGTCTCGCCGCAGTAGACTTTTGCACAATTTTTTCATTAGATTTTATACAAATATCGTGGGTTGTATGATGAGTAGCTTCCGGAGGAGATAAGGATAGATCCGGTGCTGATGATCGCGCTTGCTCAGGTTCGGGCCGGGATAAATGGCCATGAGCCCCATTTCCCGCATATAGCGACGTACGGTGTTCTCGTGAATCCCATCTCCTTCCCTGTTCATAATCGCGGCAATCTTCCGGTAGCCTAGGAACGAATGCTGCGTGCAAAGTTCATCAATCCGGTGTTTGAGGCGTCAGGGGATGCAGGAACCGGCTTGTAATACAGGCTGGAGCGATTCAGGCTCAGCAGATCGGTTTGAACGCTGATCGCGTGCTCGGGGCAATCCCATTCCAAAAGGTCGATACGTTCCTCACGAGACAGGTTAGAGGCCAGATTTTTTTTTTGAGCCACGACAATTGACTGGTCAGCTTTCCAATCTCGGCGTAGAGTTCATTGATCTGCTGTTCATAATCGTTTTTCATTCTCGTGATGCCTTTTCGATCATCGACGAACAATTGCGGGAGGTTCTGTATCGCTTCTGTTTTCCACCGGTTGAGGACATTGGTATGAATACCATGCTCGGAGGCGAGTTGTGAAACCGACTTTTCTTCCTTCAGAATTTCCAGTACGATACGTGCTTTTTCTTCGGGTGTAAACTTCCTTCTGCTGGTCGTCATACAACTAAGAAACTCCTTTTTTGCTGTCTAGTTTCTATGTAGCATTATAGTCTGTCGCAATGTGTATTCGCCCTCTTATCGAAGGAAATCTTCGTATAAGATTTCCGAATGAATTCAAGAGCAATGAATGGTTGGGGGATTTCATTAAAAAAGTAAGGGAGGCATCTACAGAACCTCTCCTTCAAATGCAAAGTCATTTGTCTGAACTCGAAGGGATTAATCAGCAAGAGGTTCCATCATGATAGAGATCCATTCTCTCATACTGAGCCTGTTAATGAAATTGAATTAATGGCATACGTTAAGAAAACACTTAATGTCATTCAAGGAGTTCATAATGTTACAGTCTTGTAAAAACTGGCAACATGCTGAAAGAATAAACATTTCCAGCAATGCGATTATTTTCTCGCGGCGTTCTTCAACCAATATGCCTGCTCGCCTTCAAGCCGCCCTCCCTGTTTCAGAGCCAACTTGGCGCCCAAAGCCGAAAAACTTCCTATAATATCCTCGTATCCTCTTTCAACATGCTCCACTCCGGTAATGGCCGTGCTTCCTTCCGCCATGAGTCCAGCGATGATCAGGGAAACCCCTGCGCGAACATCGGAAGCATGTACAAGAGCCCCTTGCAGCGTCTGTGTTCCGGAAATCCAGGCGCTCGGACCCTTGACTTCAATGTTGGCTCCCATCCGGTTCAATTGCTGGACATGATTAAACCGTTTGGGATAGACCCGCTCCGTGATGATGCTCTTCCCGTGCGCCCTGAGCAACACCGGAGTCAGCGGCTGCTGCAGATCCGTTGCAAAGCCCGGATACATTCCCGTCCTGACGCGAACAGCCTTCAGCCGGACATCGCCATGCGCCGTAATCTTCTGTTCATTGATTTCAATGCCGACGCCGATTTCTTCCATCTTGGAAAGGAATGAACCGAGATGATCCGGTATGGCTCCCTCGACCGTGACGGTCCCCCGGGTTGCCGCGGCCGACAGCAGAAAAGCGCCAGCAATCAAACGATCGGGAATGACGGAATACGTGCATCCTGAAAGCTCCTTCACGCCTTCCACTCGAATGGTGCTGGTACCCGCTCCCCGGATCCGCGCCCCCATTTGGTTGAGCATATTGGCTGTATCGACCACTTCGGGATCCGTTGCGGCATTGCGCAAAACCGTCGTTCCGGATGCTCTCGCCGAGGCCAGCAGCGCATTGATCGTCGCACCGGACGTAATTACATCGAAGAATATATCCGTTCCTACCAGCCGCTCCGCTTCGACGATATAGTATGTATCCTTTAACTCAATATTCGCACCTAGCGCTTTCAGTGCTTTAAAATGCTGATCTATGGGACGGGATACGAAATCGTCACCGCCCGGATAACCGATACGCACTTTTTTCTGCTTGGCCAAAAGCGCGCCGACAAAATAGTAAGAAGCGCGGAAAGCCGAGGTTTTGTCTATATCCAAATCGGAGGAAGCAATGGAGCCGGGATCGATGATCAAATCCCTTCCCTGCCTCGTCATGGAAACACCGATGTCTTGGAAAATCCCTTGGATCACTTTAATATCGAATAAATCTGGAATTCCTTGCAATCTCACGGGACCGTCGGCCATGCATGAGGCTGCCAGCAAAGCGAGTGAACTGTTTTTGGAACCGGGAACCTTCACGCTGCCGTTAAGTGCTCCTGAGGGCATGATTTCTATCCATTTCAACATTAACCCAAATACCCGCTTTCTTGTTTTTTCGTGCCGACTACGCGATTATTAAAATCCCTATTTCTTTATATACTCGAAGCATCCTGCAAGTCAATTCATTTTCCTCGTATTTTCTCTAATCATCATATTTATTCGCTTTTCGTCTGGTATATCCTGCAAAAAAAACAATTTTTTCGTGTTTATTCGTGTATTTTCATCTTTTTTCGTGTTTATTCGCCGGTTTGGCTTAAGCATTTAAGCTTTCCCACAGATAAAAGGTTAAATAACTGGACCAAGGCGATCACTCCAGCCCCGTCGAGAGTATGCGTTCCATTCGCCGAACCGCTTCAATGGCAACCCGGTCGTCCTCAGCTCCGGAAACGGCCATTTTCAATACAGGTTCTTCCACCGTCCCCACGGATTCCGTTTGAACGAGAACAATGCTTTCTCCGATCCTCAGCGTGCGGCTCAATCGATTCCCGTCCAGCCGATACAGTTCGTGACGAACTCCCTTCAGGCGTTTCGTAATTTTGTGGAAATCGTAAGGAGCCTTCGGTTGAACCCATCGTATCCGCACAATCGATTCATCCTTTCTGTCGGTCTGCATAAGGAACAAAAAATTGGCTTATCTTAATGTTGGAATCCATCAACCCAACAAGGAGTAACAATAAATGGCCAAGCCTGACAACCGGGAAGACAATGTGGAAAAGCTGCAGAGCATGGTGCAAAACACAATAGATAATTTGGAGGAAAGCGAGCGGTATTTGGATGAGGCATGCGGATGAAATTTCTGCGGAAGAAAAAAATCGACTTCAATCCCGAAAATTCACTTCGGCTTAATAACGATTCAAAGTGAATTCTTCGGGGACGCTTCAGCTTGCCATTTTCATCACCTGCCGGTGCCATGAAAATGCATGGGACGTCAAAATAAAAATGCAAACCGCAATGAAAGCATTCAAAGCATGAGAGAAGAAATCAAGGACGAGGCCCGCGCCCAGAAGGAACAATAACCCCGGGAAGAAGCAGAAGCAAAACACATGCCTTCTGCTTCTTTCATACCTGTTTATTCTGTTTTATTTTGTCTTTATTCCACTTAGCTTCATCTTTTATACCCTTTTTGCTATTTATTCTGCTTCGCTTTCTTACTTGGTACGGCATATGACCAGAAGTCGCGGGCCAGAAACGTATTCGGAAAAATCGATTTCGCTTCGTTCAACAGCTCTTCTTCCTCTTCCCCCTGGTACCTGGAACTGATATGGGTCATGATCAAGGTTTGGACCGCGGCCTTCTTGGCCGTCATCGCCGCGTCTTTTGCCGTGCTGTGATGATATTTGAATGCCAGGTCGTGCAATTTCGACGCAAACGTCGATTCATGCACAAGCACGTCGGCGTTCTCGGCAAGCTTCAGCGATGCTTCGCAAACACGGGTATCGCCTAGAATGGCAACGGTTCTTCCGGGAGTCGAAAGCCCAAGAAATTCACCTGCGGCCAGCTTGCGTCCATCCTCCAGATCGACATCGAGCCCCTGCTTCAGCTTTCCATACAGCGGACCCGAGGGGATCCCCAGGTTCCGCAGCTTTTCAATCAGCAGCCGTCCCGGTTTTTCCTTCTCCTTCACCCGGTACCCGTAGCTGTCCACACGGTGCTCCAAACGTGCCGTTTCGACCGAAAAATGATCATCCTCGAGCACGATGCCCTCTTCAATTTCAACGATTTCAAGCGGATAATTCAGGCGGGATTGACTGAGCTTCAGCGTGATTTCAATCCAATGCTTGATCCCTTTTGGGCCATAGATCGCCAATGGCGTTTCACCGCCATGATAAGAACGGCTCGCCAGCAAGCCCGGAATTCCGTATATGTGATCCCCATGCAGATGGGTAACGAACAGCTTTTCCAGCTTGCTCAGCCTTAAAGGGGAATGCATGATTCGATGCTGGGTGGCCTCCCCGCAGTCGAACAGCCAGAAACCGCCGCGTTCATCCACATAGCTTAACGCGATGGATGTGACATTCCTCTGTTTAGACGGCATTCCTGCTCCGGTTCCCAAAAAATACAGATCCATACCACATGTCTCCGTTTCCGTGTGTTTGGCATTAACCACTGTCCCCGATTGGCTATTGTAGTTCAAATGGAAAAAAACATTTCAAGCCCGCTTTTAGTATGCGTCCGATCAGGCTTTTTCGACGTTAAAGTACTGCGCCTGCGGATGTGCGAACACCATGGCGGAAACCGAAGCCTCCGGTTCCATCATGAATCCTTCGGTCAGCTGAACGCCGATATCCTCCGGCTTCATCAAATCGAACAGCAGCTCCTGATCCTCCAAGTTGGGACACGCCGGATATCCGAAAGAAACGCGAATTCCCTGATAGCGAGCGCCAAAGCGCTGCTTCATCGTCATTTCCGGCGGATCGGAAAAGCCCCATACATCGCGCATAATGTGATGCAGCCGCTCCGCGAACGCTTCCGCGGTCTCCAGCGCCGCAGCCTGAATCGCGTGGGATTTCAAATAATCGCCTTGATTTTTCAAAACCTCAGCTTTCTCGCGGATGCCCTGGCCTACGGTCACCACCAGAAACCCGACGTAATCCATTATTCCGCTGTCCACGGATTTCACATAATCCGCCAGACAAAGATACGGCTCGGATTGCTGCCGCGGGAAGGTAAATGTCTTGATCACCTTCGAAGCGTCATCGGGGTCATAGATCAGGATGCTGTCCCCCGAAGACTGCGCGGGGAAAAACCGATACATGCCGTTTGCCCGGATGATCCCTTCCTTGACCGCCTCTTCGAGGATGGCATCGACCGTCCGCTTTAATGCCTCCGCCTTCGGATCCTTGTCGGCCAGCAATTGCTCGACCGAGCCTTTCAAACCCATATGATGCCCAAGCAGCATCTGCATATTGATATACGGAAGGATATGGCCGACCGGATAATCCCTGAGAATATGGCGTTCCGTATCCGGCGGAATAAACACGGGAGCATCCTTGGAAACACCGGAGCGGATCGGCCGCGACTCGGACGGGGCCGATTTGAAAGCTTTGCCGGTATCCATGACGTCGGAATCCCTGCTTTTCCGCATTTCCTCAATCAGCTTCCTGCGCTGCTCGGGAACACTTAACTGATTCGCCAATTCCAAGCCGTTCATCGCGTCTTTCGCATACAGCACCAGCCCGTCATATTCTTGAGCTATGCGCGTTTTGGTGAATTTTCGGGTAAGTGCGGCGCCACCTACAAGAATCGGAACATCGATGCCGGCCGCCTTCAAATCCTGTGCCGTCACGACCATCTGCTGGGCCGATTTGACCAGCAGACCGGAGAGCCCGATGGCATCCGGCTTTTCCTTCCGGTATGCCTCGATCAGCTGCTCCGGCGGCACTTTGATGCCCAAATTGATGATTTGGTATCCGTTGTTGGACAGGATAATCTCCACCAGATTTTTGCCGATATCATGCACGTCGCCTTTTACGGTGGCCAGCAGGATTTTGCCTTTGACCGACGTTTCCGTTTTTTCCATATACGGCTCCAAGTAGGAAACTGCGGCTTTCATGGCTTCCGCGCTCTGCAGCACTTCGGCGACGATCAATTCATTGTTGTTGAACAGGCGGCCTACCTCATCCATGCCGGCCATCAAGGGACCGTTGATGATTTCCAAGGGCTTGGATTTCTGCAAAGCTTCGTCCAAATCGGCGTACAGCCCTTCTTTGGTGCCCTCCACAATATAGGAAGACAAACGCTCCTCCAGGCTCAGGCTGGAGATTTTCTCCGCTTTATCCTTTTTGCGTCCCCTGAAAAACGCGACGAATTCGGCCAGCGTTTGCTCGTTCGTGTCAAAGATCAGCGCTTCCGCCAGACGGCGTTCCTCCTCCGGAATGGACGCATAACGCTCCAGCTTCTCCGTGTTGACGATGGCATAATCCAGTCCGGCCTTGGTGCAGTGATACAGAAAAACGGCATTCAGCACCTCCCGGCCCACCTCGGGCAGTCCGAACGACACATTGCTGATGCCCAGAATCGTTTGGCATTCAGGCATCGCCTGCTTGATCAGACGGATTCCTTCGATCGTTTCCTTCGCCGATCCGATGTACTGCTCATCCCCGGTCCCGACCGGGAAGACCAGCGGATCAAAAATAATGTCGCCGGGATTCATGCCATACTTGTTCACCAGCAAATCGTAAGACCGCCGGGCGACCGCAAGCTTGTTTTCACGCGTGATGGCCTGCCCCTTCTCGTCGATCGTGCCGACGACGGCCGCCGCCCCGTACCGATGGATCAGCGGCATGATCACGCGAAACTTTTCTTCGCCGTCTTCCAGATTGATGGAGTTGATGATCACCTTGCCCTGGGAATATTTCAAGCCCAGCTCGATCACGTTCGGATCCGTGGAATCCAGCACGAGCGGAACCTTCACTTTCTTGACCACCTGCTGCAAAAACAGCTCCATATCTTCCATTTCGTTCCGGTCCGGATCCTGCAGACACACGTCTATGACGTGCGCGCCGCCTTTGACCTGAGCGCGGGCGACTTCAGCGGCTTCTTCATACTTGCCCTCGGCAATCAGCCGCTTGAACTTTCGCGAGCCCAGCACATTGGTCCGCTCTCCAACCATGAGCGGACGATTGTCCGGCTCGACGTAAACCGTCTCGATCCCCGATACGGCCGGCGGATGGCTGCCGTCCTGCAGGCGGGGTCGATAGCCCCGCAGCGTCTTGGCCAGCGCCCGGATATGATCGGGAGTCGTGCCGCAGCATCCGCCGGCGATGTTGAGCCAGCCCTGCTCCGCAAAGCCAGCGATTTTTTGGGCAAGCGATTCGGGGGATTCGTGGTAGTGGCCGTTTTCGTCAGGCAGTCCCGCGTTCGGATAGCAGCTGACCGCAGTATCCGAGATTTGGTCAAGCGTACGGATATGATCCCGCATAAATTCCGGCCTGGTCGCGCAGTTGAGTCCGACGGAAACGGGATGCAAATGCTCCAGGGAAATGTAAAAAGCTTCGATCGATTGTCCGGCCAATGTCGTTCCCATCGGTTCGATCGTTCCTGAAATCATCAGCGGAAGCGTCCTGCCCGTCTGTTCAAAGGCCCTTTGAATGGCAACACCGCCGGCCTTCACGTTGAGCGTATCCTGCGAGGTTTCCAGCAAAATCAGATCAACGCCGCCTTCGATCAAGGCAAGCGCTTGCTCGTAGTAGCTTTCCGCAAGCCGGTCGAACGTAATGCCGCCGGTGACCGAAAGCGTCTTGGTCGTCGGGCCCATGGCCCCCGCGACGTAGCGGGGCCACTTTGGAGTGGAGTATTTTTCCGCCGCTTTGACCGCCAGCTGCGCAGCCTTATAAGTAATCTCATATGCTTTGTCTTCGAGCTCATATTCCGCCAGAACTACATCGGCTGAGCCGAACGTATTGGTTTCAATAATATCCGCACCGGCTTCAAGGTAAGCCTCGTGGATGCGGCTGATCACATCCGGCCGGGTCAATACCAGCATTTCGTTGCAGCCCTCATAGGACTCGCCGCCGAAATCCTCGGCTGTCAATTCAGCCTGCTGGATCATCGTGCCCATCGCACCGTCAAGGATCAATATTTTTTGGCTCATTTGTTCCTTCAAGCTCGGCTTCACCATGAATCGTTTCCCTCCATGTATCTCTAATCCTTCCCTCATGATTCCGTGGGATCTTTTTCTCTTTTTTGCATTTAAATTATAGTCTACCAAATTTATCGGATTTTCGAAAGCTGCAGCAAACGAATTTTCAAGATTGACGTCCCATGCCATTTCATGGCACCCTCTGGTTGAGAATGGGAAGCTGAAGCGTGAATTTTCAAGATGGACATCGACTTTACTTGGCTGATGCACTATAATACGAATAATTGAAATGAATTTGCGAGGGAGGAACCTCTGTGGCGAAAATCAAAATCAGAAACACCAATGAAACGATAACGGGCGTGGAGCAGGTCAAAGCATTTTTGAACAGTCAGAACATATTGTACGAGCACTGGGATATCGGAAAATTGCCGGATTCGCTCCGTGAAAATTTCGCCTTGAACGAAGCGGATACCCGCCAACTGCTTGCCGTTTATGACGAGGAAATTCGCGATCTCGCAAAGCGCCGCGGTTATTTGATCTGGGATGTGATCGCCCTTTCCGATGCCACCCCGAACCTGGAGGAATTGCTGAAAAAGTTCGAGCAGGTGCATACGCATACGGAAGACGAAGTCCGTGCCATTACGGCGGGAAACGGAATTTTCATCATTAAGGGAAGCGGAGATATGGGGTATATAGATGTTGAAGTCACGGCCGGCGACGTTATTTCCGTACCCGAAAACACTCCCCACTTTTTCACCTTGATGGAGGATCGCAAAATCGTTGCGATTCGCCTGTTTATCGAGAAGGAGGGTTGGATAGCCCATCCTTTCAGCGATCCGGAATTCGCCTGAGAGTTAAAAAGAACCCGATCTTTTTCGATAAGGATCGGGTTCTACGTAATATTCACCGGCTGTGCTCGAGAATGTCGAACAAGGACTGCAAATTGCGAATTTCATGAACGGGACGAATTTCCGTCCGGTTTTCGCTGCCTCTGCGATTCACCCAGGCATTGGGCATACCAATTCTCGAAGAACCGAGAATATCCGTATTCAGCTTGTCTCCCACCATAATGCCTTCCTCGGGCCGGATCCCGAGCAATCTGACCGCATATTCAAAAATCGACGCGGCCGGTTTTCCTTCGCCGAAATTTCCGGATATCACGATATGCTCAAAATATGGCGCCAATTCCGGCACGCCGTTGATCTTCTCCTGCTGCAAATCGGGCGCCCCGTTTGTTAACATCAGCAGTTGATACCCTTCATCCTTCAGGCGGTTCAGTACGGGAAACGTCTCGTCATAGACGAGCGGCCGTTTGCGCCTTTCAGCCGGAAAGATTTCACCCAGACTGTAACCGAGCTCAGGATCATCAACACCGACAGCCTTTAAGCCGCGCGTCCATGCTTCCTTTCGATAGACCGGCGCCAGACGCTCCAGCTTCCTGAAATTTTCATCGGCTCCTTCAGTAAAATGCCCCCAAAGCGCCTCAAACGCATTAATGCCGATCATTTTCGCAAACGGAAAAACATCATAAGTTTCATATAACGCTATCGCTCCGCGGCGGACCGCCTGTTCCAGTTCAAACGGATCGATTCCGGCCATCTTTTGCGCTTCCCTGCAGGTGGCCTGAAATGCTTCTTCAACGCTTTTATCATCCCACAGCAAAGTATCGTCCAAATCAAACAGTACAGCCTTGATCGTCATTTCTGAGCCTTCCTTCATCTATTTGGTTTGATGGATTACGGGAATAGAATGATTTTTTGCGAATTCTTGCAGTTTCTCCGAAAGCATCCCGATATCATATAATTGAATCAGTCGGGAGAATACCCACCGCGTTTTGCCATCCTTCGCTGAAATGATAACATAGCCCTTTTGAATGACGATCTGGTCAATATCATCTGCACCAAGCGATTTAAAGCCGCTGAATCTGCGGGTGCTTAAGTTTTTGCGATCTATCTCAAGAAAAGGCCTTCTGAAGACAAAAAGAGCGGCAAGAAGCAAATAGCTGATCGCGGTTACCCAATACATCGACGTATTGGACGTGGAAATAAAAGTAAGCATGTAGTATATTGCAACCAGCACAAGCAATATCGGACCGACCCAATTTCTGCCTCTAATCTTGCTGCTTTCCGCTTCGGAAATAGGAGTTCGTCCGAACTTGGCTCGCTGTTTGTTTAATTTTTCGGTGTTTTTTTGCACCATGCGTTCCCATTTGCGGGACATTGCCATCCTCCTTACTGCTGATTGTCTACGAATCGAATCGAGTCCAACTGATGCTTTAATGAAGCTTTAAACTTTTCGATATATATCGTCCTCAACCGGTTCTGTTCCAACGTTTCTTCTTTCGTCAAACCTACGGATTTTTTCTTTCTCGACAATTCATTGATTCTGACTATGGTTTGTTCCCAATTCATCTTCTTTTCCCCCCACAATACTTTGACATGCCGACCGTTGATTGTCAAGCTTGAATCCAATAAAAAGAAATAGAAAAAAATACGATTCAATCGCAAATCCAATAGGGTCTCTGAGAGGATCAAAGACGGTATGTGACGATATGCAAAAAGAACCTGTCGTGACAGGTTCTTGACGAATTCGAATACCCGGATTAACCGTTCATCATACTTTCATCTTAGGAAATCCGCTTCAGTCCGGAAGAACAATCTTCTGTCCCTCCATAATATAACCGTTCTTAATTCCGTTTAATTTTTTCATTGCCTCAATATATGAACGCAAATCCGTTCCATCCTGAGCGTGAGACCTCGCAATTGACCACAGCGAATCACCCTGCTTGGCAAATACGACGGCTGGCTCGTGGACGTTCGTCAAGGATGTGTCCAGCGAATTGCCGGAAGCGTAAGCATCAACCATCATACCGAATAAAAAACTGGACAATATGATAAAAACGAACAAAACCATGAAGTGAAAAGACTTCGAGCGGCTTCTTGCCGCCCCCATTCCGGCCCCTGCCGGTGAATTTCGGTATTTCCCTCTGGTTCTATATTTCAATGAAGATTCGTTAGCAAATAAAGATGCGTTGTCACTCAATGCGGAATAATAAGTCATTCTCAATCCCCCAAACATTTGTTCTCCATACAACAAATTTAACACGAACAATTGTTTGTGTCAACGTTTTTTTCGAACTTATGTTTGTACGAACGGCTATTCTGTGTTATACTACCAAAAACAGTAAATTTAGAAATTGGAGTGATCCGAATGTCCAAAATTTCAAGCCGCCAACAAGCGATTTTGGAATTTATCAAACAGGAGGTCAGGGACAAAGGCTATCCTCCCTCCGTACGGGAAATTGGAGAAGCGGTCGGACTGGCATCAAGCTCTACAGTTCACGGCCATCTGGAAAGATTGGAGAAGAAGGGTCTGATCCGCAGGGATCCTACCAAGCCGAGAGCCATTGAAATCTTGAACGGAGACGATGACTCCGCAATGTTTCCGCTGTCGGTGGCCAGGGTGCCCCTGATCGGGAAGGTTACGGCTGGAATGCCGATCACCGCTACCGAGAATATCGAGGACTATTTTCCGCTGCCCGAGCATTTCGTCAGAGACGAAAACGTATTCATGCTTTCCGTAGTCGGAGACAGCATGATCGAGGCGGGAATCCACAACGGGGATTTCGTGATCGTCAGGCAGCAGCAAACAGCGAACAATGGAGATATTGTCGTCGCCATGACGGAGGAAGATGAGGCAACCGTAAAGAGATTTTACAAGGAAAAGGATCACATCCGCCTGCAGCCGGAAAACTCTTCAATGAAGCCGATTTACCTCAATTCAGTGACGATTCTCGGCAAAGTCATCGGTTTATTCAGAGAAATGTAATCACCGGTTTTAGTTGCATAGTTATTTCCGCTATTTTTGCCGGGCATACGCGAAGGGCTGGAGTCGGTACTCCAGCCCTCTGCTTTTCGCTATGATCTTGCTGATCTATACCTCCGCTCGATGCGCGTCACCCCGACAGATCCGGACCGATCAATACAGCGTCAAGTACTGGTCGCGTTCCCACGAGTGAACCTGCGTGCGGTACATATCCCACTCAATTTCTTTCAGCTCGACGAAATGGGCGAGCGCATGGTCGCCGAGCGCTTCGCAAATTACATCATCCTGCAGCAGCTCAGTCAATGCCTCTCTCAGATTCATCGGGAGACTGGGGATGCCGTAATCCAAACGTTCCTCATCACTCATCACATAAATGTTGCGGTCTGTGGGCGATGGCAGACCCAGCTTGTTCTCGATTCCATCCAGGCCCGCTCTCAGCATGACAGCCAGCGCCAGATACGGATTTGCGGCGGGGTCCGGATTGCGCACTTCAATTCGGGTGCTCAAGCCGCGGGAAGCGGGAATACGCACCATCGGCGAACGGTTGCTCGCCGACCAAGCCACATAGCAAGGGGCTTCATATCCCGGAACGAGACGCTTATAGGAGTTAACGGTAGGATTGGTGATGGCTGCGAAGCTGCGGGCATGCTTGAGAATACCCGCCATGTAGTGACGGGCGTCGTCGCTCAAGCCCAGCTTATCCTTATCCTCGAAAAAGGCATTTTCGTTATTCTTGAACAAGGATTGATGGCAGTGCATCCCGGATCCGTTCACGCCAAACAGCGGCTTCGGCATAAATGTCGCGTGCAGGCCGTGCTTTCTGGCTACCGTCTTGACAACCAGCTTGAAGGTTTGAATCTGGTCGGCGGCATGAAGCGCATTGGCATATTTAAAATCGATCTCATGCTGTCCGGGCGCCACCTCGTGGTGAGAAGCCTCAATTTCGAAGCCCATCTCCTCCAGCGTCAGTACGATATCGCGGCGGCAGTTTTCACCCAAATCGGTCGGAGCCAGATCGAAATATCCGCCCTGGTCGTTAAGCTCCAGTGTCGGATTGCCCTTTTCATCTGTTTTGAACAGGAAAAATTCAGGCTCGGGCCCGACATTCATTGCCGTATAACCCATGCTCTCCATATAGGCCAGATTACGTTTTAGAATGCCGCGGGGATCTCCGGCAAACGGAGTTCCGTCAGGCATATACACGTCGCAGATCAGGCGGGCGACACGATCTTCCGTAACCCAAGGGAAAATGACCCATGTCTCCAGATCGGGATACAGGTACATATCGGATTCTTCAATCCGCACATACCCCTCGATGGACGAACCGTCAAACATCATTTTGTTGTCCAGCGCTTTTTCCAGCTGGCTGACCGGAATTTCCACATTCTTGATCGAGCCTAGAAGATCGGTAAATTGCAACCTGATGAATCTTACATTTTCTTCTTTGGCGATGCGTAAAATGTCTTCTTTGCTATAAGTCACAAAATCTCCTCCTAAAAAATGGTTCATTTCACATCTTGAGACGTCCCATGCCATTTTCATCGCACCGGCAGATGATGAAAATGGCGCGCGATAAGTCCCTGAATAATTCACATTGAATGGCTTTTAAAGCGGAAGTGAATTTTCAGGATAGGTTATTGCCTGAGATTATTGAAAAAAGCGGGACAATTCCCCCTGAATGAGAGACACCTGGCCCGGACGCCTTTCCGTCAGCTGCTGCTTGAGCATCCTGTGCAGTTGGGCATCCGACAGCTCCCGCCTTTTAGCCTGAGTTTGTTCCGTGATGACTGTAGCTTCTTCGGAATCGCGGTTAACCGGTTTCAGCATTTGCTTGATTCCGGCAATATTGACGCCCTTTTCGATGAGGGCCTTGATTTCCAACAGCCTTTCAACATCGTTAAAAGAGAACAACCGCTGATTCCCATCGGTCCTCGCGGGAATGACCAATTCATGCTGCTCGTAATAGCGGATCTGCCTTGCGGTAAGATCCGTAAGCTTCATTACGATTCCGATCGGAAAAAGAGCCATGTTTCTGCGGATTTCATTGCTCATCTCCATCATCACCCTTCAAAATAACATCATTAAGTATATTGTATTGTTTATCCGGAAACTTGTCAAGGAATGTAAGGTTTAATTACAGTTTACAGCAGCCCTTTTCCCAGCATGGAGCTGATCGCATGCAGGACGCCGAGTTTGGCATGGGAATACGTTAGACCCCCTTGAAGATACGCAATATAGGGTTGGCGAATAGGGGCATCCGCAGAAAGCTCAAGGCTGCCTCCCTGAATGAAGGTTCCCGCTGCCATGATGACGGGATGTTCATATCCGGGCATGTCCCAAGGCTCCGGAACAACATGCGCGTCGATCGCCGAAGCCTGCTGGATCGACTGGACAAAAGCAATCAGATGATCCTGATTCGCGAATTGAATCGCCTGAATCAAATCCGATCGCGGCGCATCCCATCGGGGCTGCGTCGCAAAACCAAACTCCTCGAACATGCCCGCAGCGAAAACGCTCCCTTTGAGCGCTTGTCCGACAATATGAGGCGCCAAAAAAAGCCCTTGATAAAATGCTCGAGTCGTTCCCAGCATCGCTCCGACCTCACCGCCGATACCCGGGGCGGTTAATCGGTTTGCAGCCAGCTCCACATACTTTCTTCTGCCGACAATGTAGCCGCCGGAGGGAGCAAGGCCGCCTCCGGGATTTTTGATCAACGAGCCGGCCAGCAAATCAGCCCCTGCTTCAGTCGGTTCGCGGGACTCCGTGAACTCTCCGTAGCAGTTATCGACGAAAACGATGAGCTCGGAGCGGATTTCCTTGATGCGCCGGACCATTTCAGCAATATCTTCGACTGAGAACGAAGCTCTCCACTCATAACCCCTGGAACGTTGGATGCCGATCAGGCGGGTATTTTCCTTGATTGCTCCGCGAACCCGCTCCCAATCGACGGTTCCGTCCGGCAGAAGCTCAACGTGGTCATAACAGATCCCCCAATCGCTCAAGGACCCGGTTCCGTCCCGGTCTTTTCCGATCACCTTGTGCAGGGTGTCATAGGGCTTGCCGGTAATGAACAGAAAATGGTCGCCCGGCCTCAGCACTCCGAACAGCGCGGCGGCAATCGTGTGCGTTCCGGAAACAAAATGCGGCCTGACAATGCCCGATTCCGCTTTGAATATATCGGCATAAACCGTGTCGAGCACTTCACGCCCGCGATCGTTATAGCCGTATCCGGTGGAGGAAGCGAAATGATAATCGCTTACCCGATGCTTCCGGAAAACGTCAAGGACCTTCCACTGGTTGAAATCGATCAACCTGTCTATTTCCTTCAGCCTTCCTTCGATACGCGTTTCAACCCGGTCGGCAAGACTGAGCAAATCCTCTGAAAAATACATGTTCAATGACTCCTTTTATTCGTACACTGCTTTTGTTTGTGCATTCGTTTTTTGTCGGATTACTTTTGTTCGTAGGCCGCCAATTGATGGGACAATTTTCCGTAATCCCCGGCATTGACGCTGACGGTCAACAGCAGATCCTCTCCATCTGCGGATTGCTCCGTCACATTCCCTATTCTGTAGACCAGGGAAATGATTTCCCCTTGGCCGGCCGGGATGCGGAACCGTTTGCGGTCCCCCAGCAGGCTCTTGTCAATCGCTTCCGCCACCCTATTCAGATCCGTTTCGGAATAAGCGGAAATTACAAGACCGCCGCTGCCGGAAGAAAGCATGTCCAATTGTTCCGGCGGGCACAGGTCCGCTTTGTTGAAAAGCATGAGACGATCTTTCCCCTGCGCTCCAAGCTCGTCCAAAACCTGTTCAACGACCTCGATTTGTTCATTGTACATTTCCGTTGAACAATCTACGACATGGACGATGAGATCGGCTTCGCCAACCTCCTCCAAAGTGGCGCGGAATGCCGCAACGAGCTCATGCGGGAGATTGCGGATGAAGCCGACCGTGTCCGTCAAAACAATTTCCTGTCCGCTCGGCAGCCTGAACGTTCTTGACAGCGGGTCCAGCGTGGCGAATAACTGATTTTCCACATAAACTTCCGTTTTTGTCAATTGCCTCAGCAGCGTCGACTTTCCCGCATTCGTGTATCCGACAAGGGCAACCTGATACACGCCTGATTTTTTTCGTCTTTCCCTCTGCAGCTTGCGATGGCGCTTCACTTCCCGGAGGTACTCCTTCAAATCCCCGATCCGTTTGCGGATATGCCGGCGGTCCGTCTCCAGCTTTGTTTCCCCGGGACCGCGGGTGCCGATGCCACCGCCCAGTCTGGACAGATTTTTCCCCTGCCCGGACAGTCGGTGCAGAAGATAGCTGAGCTGGGCAAGCTCCACCTGCAGGATGCCTTCGCGGGTTTTGGCGCGCTGCGCAAAAATATCGAGGATCAGCGACGTCCGATCGATTATTTTGACGTCCAGCGCTTCCTCCAAATTTCTCACTTGGGTGCCCGTAAGCTCCTGATCGAAAATGACCGTACCGGCTTCCAGTTGAATGGCTCTTTGCTTGACTTCATCCGCTTTTCCCTTTCCGATAAACCATTTGGGATCCGGGGTTTCCCTTTTCTGCACAAAGGTATCCACCACCTCGACGCCTGCCGTTTCCGCCAAATTCACCAATTCGGATAACGAGTATTCCTCCATTCGGGAATCGGACTGGCGATCTAATGCGAGGCTGACCAAGACCGCTCTTTCCTTGTCCTGCCGCATGGTCTCGTACGTTTGTTTATGCATGCTTTTCCTCTTCTCTATCTAATGTCCGATAACGCTGGAATCCTTTATCCATTATCCCCCATATTTATATTTTATCAAATTGCAAATCCTCCGGTCGAATCGTCATCAGCTCTTGTTTTGACGGGCTTCTCATATGCTGTCTGACCAAGCGGACGGCCTGATACCGGATGGACTTCTCAATCAGATTGCGAATATACCTGGCGTTGCTGAAGCCTTCCCATTCCTGCGCTTTGACCTGTGCCAGCTGAATGCGGAATTTTTCCGCGCTTAAAGGCGCAAACAAATACTCCCGCTCCTGCAGCATCAGGTTCGCAATTTGCATCAGCTGTTCGACCGTATAATCGGGAAAGTCGACCTGGATCGGAAACCTCGACGGAAGTCCGGGATTCATGGACAAAAAATAATCCATCTCCTCCGAATAACCGGCCAGAATCAGCACAAAATCCTCCCGGTGATCCTCCATCGCTTTGACCATGCAGTCAATCGCTTCTTTTCCGAAATCCTTCTCGCCTCCGCGAGCCAGACTGTAGGCTTCGTCAACAAACATGATGCCGCCCATCGCCTTTTTGATCAAATCCCTCGTTTTGATAGCGGTGTGTCCGATATATTCCCCGACCAGATCGGCCCGTTCGACCTCAAGCAGGTGTCCTTTTTTCAAAACGCCCATCGTTTTGAACAATTTGCCCAAAATCCTGGCCACTGTCGTCTTTCCCGTACCGGGATTGCCCTTGAACACCATATGATAAACCTGCGGTTTGGTAAGCAGCCCCTCCAATTTGCGAAATTGCTCCACCTGGAGGAGAGCATAGATTTCATAGACCAATTCCTTGACATGCTCCAAGCCTACCATTCTATCCAGCTCCGACAAAATATCGGCAAACTCTTTTTCCAACGGAAACGAATTGGACGATAAGGGAAATTCCCGATTCTTGGACGGTGCTTCCTGATCCTGATTTCTCAGCACAACGCTGATCCGTCTGGAATTTTGTCGAAAATCTATGGATTCTGTCATGGCCCCGCCGCTCATGTCTGTCACCCCATTTCTCAAGGTGTTAGCAGTATACGCAGGAGCCCAGAAAAAGTTGCAGAATCTTTATTTAGAACCCCGCCGCACAGAAATATAACAAAATTTCATAGTTAGAATCGGTTGAGGGAGTTATACTGAAATCAATATATCTTTTTTTGAAAAATGGAGTGGTAGCGTCAATGAGCATCCTAATTACCGGGGGAGCGGGATATATCGGTTCGCACACCGTTGCCGCCCTGCTGGAAAATAACGAAGAGGTCGTCGTGATCGACAATTTGCAGCAGGGACATAAGGACGCCTTGCTTGGCGGCCGACTGCTCGTCGGAGACATCCGCGATACAGGGTTCATGGAACAAGTCTTCAAAAACAATGAGATCGAAGGCGTCATCCATTTTGCGGCCCATTCGCTTGTCGGCGAAAGCATGAGCGACCCCGCCAAATATTACCACAACAATGTATACGGCACCCTGTGCCTACTTGAAGCCATGAACCGGTTCGGCGTGAACAAAATTGTCTTTTCCTCGACCGCCGCCGCTTATGGGGAACCGGAGCACATACCGATTCTTGAACAGGATCGAACCGCGCCGACCAATACATATGGCGAAACGAAGCTGGCGATGGAAAAAATGATGAAATGGTTCGATCACGCGCACGGCATCAAATACGCCGCGCTTCGTTATTTCAACGCTGCAGGAGCGCACGAAAACGGCCGGATCGGGGAAGACCACCGCCCGGAAACCCATCTGATTCCGCTGATTTTGCAGGTCCCGCTCGGAAAGCGGGAGCATATCTCGATTTTTGGAGACGATTACCCTACACAGGATGGCACCTGCATCAGGGATTATTTGCATGTTTCGGACCTGGCGGAGGCTCATGTACTGGCGCTCGATAAACTGCGCAACGGCGGCGAAAGCTGTGTTTATAACTTGGGGAACGGAAAAGGCTACTCCGTCCTTGAAGTGATCGAAGCGGCCAGAAACGTCACGGGACACCGCATCCCTTCAGTCGCCGTTGAACGAAGGCCCGGCGATCCGGCCGTGCTTGTGGCTTCCTCGGAAAAAATCAAAACGGAACTCAATTGGAAACCGAAGCGCTGGCAGCTGGAAACGATCATTCAAGATGCCTGGAACTGGCACCGCAAATATCCGGACGGGTATAAGGAATAGAGGCGTATCCCCCTATTCGACGGCGCCGAACTCGGACAACGGCCAAATGCGGAATACGACCTTGCCCTCGATGCTCTTCAGATCAATGGGCCCGAGTGTTCGACTGTCCATGCTGGCCTCCCGGTTATCCCCCATTACGAATACTTTATGGTCGGGCACCCGGAAAGGAACCTGCATCCCGTTATTTAACGTCCTTCCCTTGACGAAGGATTCCTGCACTTTGTGCCCGTTCAAAAACACCGAGCCGTCGCGGATATCGATAAGATCCCCGGAAACGCCGATAATTCTTTTGACCAATCGTTTGTCGCTTTCCTTTCCGTTAATGATCACGATATCACCCTTGCGGGGCTCGGAAAACCAATACAGAAATTTGTTCTCGATCAACCTTTGCCCCTGCATAAGGGTATTCTGCATTGAATTCATCCGCACCTCGGTCTGGGCAAACGCGTATTTCTGAAATAGCAGGGCAATGATGACGGCTGCGGCAATCGATACGGCCCATTCCCTGAATTCTTTTCGGATTCGATACCGGTCCTGCTGCTTTTCCAAAAATCGGATACCTCCTGGTGACAGTTAGATAGCTGTGACGATCATCGGTTCATTGCGGGTAATGATGACGGTGTGTTCCTGCTGGGCCACATAGCTTTCATCGGGCACCCGGAGCGTCCATCCGTCAGGCTGCTCCAACACATATTCCGCGCCGGTCGTCAAGAACGGCTCCACGGTAATCACTTGCCCTTCCTGCAAAAGCGTTTCCTCATTCGGGTTATATACATGCAAAATCTGAAAAGGCTCTTCGTGCAGCGATCTTCCGACTCCGTGGCTGCAAAGATTTTTGATAACCCCGTATCCTGCTCCGCCGGCTTCCGTCTCAATGATTTGGCCGATCAGATTCAGCTTTACGCCATGCTTCAGCTGTGAAATAACCTTCATCATGGTCTGATGGGTAAACCGGCAGAGCTTGACGATCTGCGGGTTATAGGGAGGAATTTGAAAAGAATGGCCGGCATCGGCAAAATAGCCGTTCAGTTCCGCCGATACATCGATATTCAGCACATCCCCTTTGCGGATTTTGCGGTTTCCCGGCACACCGTGCGCAGCCTCATGATTCAGACTGATGCAGGTTGCCCCCGGAAAATTGTACATTTTTTGCGGGGCGGACGATGCGCCGTGCTTGTTCAGCACCCTTTCCCCGATTTCATCTAGTTCTTGAGTGGTCATTCCCGGTCTTGCACGCTCTTTCATTTCTTTGATCGTCAAGGCGACAACTCTGCCGATCTTCTTCAATCCTTCAATGTCTTTGGGCGAATCAACGATCATATGCTTGCTCCCTCCTTCCTGATCCCGGATCACGACGCTTTCCCTGCGCCGTCATTGCACATACTCCTCTAAAGTGCGTGTTCAAAAAGTTGGGTCGCTGCGCAAAAGGGGTGTGCCTCCGGGCGCTGTTGAAATCGTAATTCAATTTAGCGGTTGTTCCACGATTTCAAAGTAACCACACTCTTAAAGAATATGAATCAGAGCCTTCATCGAGCTCACGGAAAAAACGGGCTCTACCGATTTTTCGCTCAGCTTTTTCAAATCGGCTTTGTAGCTGATGAACGGAATTCCCGCTGTCTCTGCGGCCCTTCCATCGATCCATGAGTCGCCGATCAGGATCCAGCTCTCCCGGGGCACATCCGGAAAATGATCGAAAATCGCATAAATTCCCGATGCCGACGGCTTCAAAGCGGTCATCTGTTCCCTGCACACCACCCGATCAAAGCAGGATAAAATACCCGCACTTTGCAGTGCAGGGTGAGCAGAGCGCATGGAATTGTTCGTCAAGACGGCCAATTTGAAGCGCCCAATGAGCGTCTCAAGCATATGAAACGTCCCCGGTTCAATGCCGGCGCACTGCATCCCGGAGATCTCATGGCGCGTCACAATCTCCCAAGCGGCTGTCATCAGCTGTTCGGACACCCCGGAATTCTTGGCCAGTTCGATGATCGTGGAGGTTGTGTGGGCATGAACCGGCAGATCGGCCGAAACAACTTCATGCTCGACGAAAAACCGAAACACGTCCCGCTTCATTGCGGCGTAATCGATTCGGGATTGAAGCAGCGTATTGTCCATATCGAAAATGATGCCTTTCACATCCGGCAATCCGATCATGCCGACTTCCGCCCCCCTTGACAGTCAGCTTCGAATTTTCTTCTCAGCCTCGTTGTCATCCCCTTCATAGAAAGCTGAAATCGCTTCGCAAACTTCTTTGGTTTCGATGTCCAGAAAGATGAGATGCCTCGAATTCGAAAAATATTTCACCTGAACCTCCCCCCCCAGATTCTGCTCCAAATACCGGGCGCTGTATGGATGGACGATCTCATCCCGCTCCCCCTGCACCACCAGGGTCGGGACCTGAACCCTGCCGATTTCCCTCCGCAAACTCCGGACCAGCATCATAAACTGAAGCACGGCATGCAGCGGTGTGGTCTGGACTTTGTAGAAGGCCGACCAGTTTTTCCGGCGGACCTCCTCCCACATTTCCGTGGCAAACCGCTTCGGGCTGAGATAAATAACGGAAGCGCTGATCAACACCAGTCTTCTGACGGGATACCGGCTGGCCAGATAAGCGGCGATCAAACCGCCCATGGAAAAACCCGCAAGGTCGAAGGAGCCGTATGTTTCCGCAAGCCTCCCCGCTTCCCGCTCCGCTTCCTCCACCCATTGCTGCCAAGTAACCTCTCCCAAATGACGGTCATCGCCGGCATGTCCTGGAAGTACGGGAATGCTCACGGTATACCCCTTGCTTTGCAGGTGCGAGCCCAACGGCTCCACTTCAAACGGACCTCCGGTAAAACCGTGCAGAAGCAGACAAACTTTTGGATAGGATTGATGGCTGTTCGGCATTGCGTTTACCTCTTCCGGGTTTCTTTTCTTGATAATTCCATACGGAGCGCCCGAAATCCTTCCCGTCAATGGATTCCGGTTCTCGTCAAGCCCGGAGATTTCGTAGGGTACGGCGATAAACTTGGCGGGCTTGAAGCTGTCGGCAGCGGAGACGGGCTCGGCTCGCTTCCGTCCGTCGGCTGCGGCGATATGCCCGGCTGGCTTGCGTCCGTCGGCTGCGGAGACGGGCTCGGCTGAATTCCATCTGTCGGCTGCGGAGACGGGCTCGGCTGAATTCCATCTGTCGGCAGCGGCGATATGCCCGGCTGGCTTCCGTCTGTCGGCGCCGTCACGCTAACGACATTGGATTTCTCGCTCTTTAAGCCTGTACCTGGAATCACGGCAACGACATAATACTGATAACTTTCCCCCGGGGTTACGGAAATGTCCCTGATATTCGTATCTGCCGTCGTCAGCACCAATTGAAAATCGGTTTCTTGCGAGCTTTTCCGGTACAGTTCGAATTCCGCCCGGTCATCGCTGCGTGTCCAGGCTAGCTGTACGCTCCGATCCGAAACCGAAGGCAGCGCCGTCAAGTCGTTGATCGGCTGCGGAGGCTTTTGCGGATCTGTCACTCCTTGAGGCTTAACAAACGATTTCACCGGCTTGCCGCTCAACGCTCTGGACATGACATAAGAGAACATTCGGGCCGGGTATCCGCTCCCTCCGGTCAAATAATGCTTCTCGTCCGTTTTGTCATAGCCCATCCAGACGGCGGCCGTCCATTCCGGCGTATACCCGGCGAACCAGACATCCCGGTTGCCGCCGGAAATCCCCTTTAGGCCGAGCTGCGTCGTTCCTGTTTTGCCGGCCACCGGCCGATTCATCCTCGCATTTTGGCCTGTGCCGTTCTGCACGACATTCTGCAGCATGAGCGTCATATACCAGGACGTCTTAGGATCCATGACCGTACGCGTCTCTTGGGCGTAATTATAGATGACGTTGCCGTCCGCATCGGTTATTTTGCGGATCGCATGCACTTTATGTAGCTTTCCCTGATCGGCAAAAGCGGAATACGCTTGCGCCATCTGCAGCGGAGTTACCCCTTCGGTCAGTCCGCCGAGCGCGATTGACAGATTGCGGTCTTCCGGCCCGAGCGTAATGCCCAATTTCCGGGCAAACTTCATGCCTGCGTCCACCCCTATTTGGTCCAACAGCCAAACGGCGGGAACGTTGATCGAATCCTTCACTGCGTCCATCATCGTCACCTGACCCTGATAGACATTGTTATAGTTGCGCGGACTGTAATTTCCGAACGACATTTTTTCATCCTTTAACAGCGAGAAAGGCGTCCAGTTGCCTGTTTCGAGCGCCGGACCGTATACGGCAATCGGCTTGAAGGAAGAACCCGGCTGTCTCGGCGATTCGACCCGATTATAATCGCCCATCTGGTAATCACGACCGCCCATCAGGCCGACAATCCCCCCGTCCCGATGGTTGAGAATGACCATGCCCCCCTGAACCTCGCTGCCTTTCATGCCCGCAGGAAACAAAGAATCGTTCCCGAAAGCTTGCTCCAAAACATTCTGCGCGTGCGTATCCAATGTAGTATAAATTTGGTATCCGCCTTTTCGCAATTCCTCATCCGTCAAGCCGGCCAGCTTTCCAGCCTCTTCAACCACATAGTCGGTGAAACTGGTATAGGCCTGATGGCTGCGGACCGCCGGCGGATGATACACTGCCTTTTCCGCCGCGTCTTTCTGGGCTTTCGTGATATCGCCCTGTTCGTACATTAACTGCAGCACAACCGCCCGTCGTTCTTGGGAACGCGCGGGATCCGATATCGGATTATAATATGCGGGAGCCTTGGGAATGCCCGCCAAGGTGGCGCACTGCCAGAGGCTCAGATTCTTCAGATCGGAGACGCCGAAATATTTCTCCGCGGCGGTCTTGACCCCGTAAACGCCGTTGCCGAAATAGATCCGGTTCAAATACATCTCCAGAATTTCATCTTTACTGTACTTGTTTTCCAGCGCCATGGCAATGGACACTTCATTTACTTTGCGGAAGAGGGTTTTCTGGTTGGAAAGAAACAGGTTTTTGGCCAGTTGCTGCGTGATCGTGCTGCCGCCTTCCACAGCTCCTCCGTGCAGAATGTCCGTTACAAGCGCCCGGCCTATCGACCAAAGATCAAAACCTTGATGCTCATAAAATCGTTTGTCCTCAGTCGCAATGAACGCCTCGGGCAGCTCCTTCGGCATCTCGTCAAGCTTCGCCAGTTCCCGGTTTTCCCGATACAGCTTGGCGGCTTCACGGTCATGCGCGTCATAGAGAATAGACGCCTGATCCATGTCCATTTTGCCGATGTTGGCGGCGAGCAGCCGCTCTCCGTTGATGAGAATAAAAAAATATCCGGCCATTGCCAGAAACAAAATAACGGCAGCCGATAAAAAAATGCCATGAAACCATCTTTTCAAGCTTCGTTTGGTTTTGGGCTTACGATGCGGTTTCGACCGCTGATCCGTCATGATTTTTCTCCCCACCTTTGTATCCCTGCTTACGTCCCTTCCATTCGCCTTTAGGCGAGCCCTTAATGAAAAGAACAACCCTTGCGGTGGAGGGTTGCTCGCTTTGTACCCTGTTTAATTAGACGCTGCTAAGCCGGAAAAGGTTTCATCGAAAAGATGAACTCCTGATCGGCTTGCCTATTCCGTTCAGGACTCGGAATCCGCTTCCTGCATCAATGACACATTTCTTTGAGGGGTAAATGTAGAGATCGCGTGTTTGTAGATCATTTGCTGGCGTCCGTCACTGTCAACAATAATGGTAAAGTTGTCGAATGCCCTGATCTGTCCCCTGATTTGAAAACCATTGGTCAAATACACCGTGACCGGAATGCTTTCTTTGCGAAGTTGATTCAAAAACGTGTCCTGAATATTGATGGATTTGTTCATGTAGGAACCCCCTCTGATTCATGATCGATTATTTTATAGCAAATCTGCGGATTTTCCTTCTAATTGCAACTTCGTTGATATTATATCACTTATTTGCTCCAAATGGGCAGAAAATTTTACCTCCACCGTAACGTCCACCCATTCGATATCCTTCATATGCCGAAACCAGGACAACTGCCGTTTGGCAAACCTGCGAGTATCCCGCTTCAGCAGGGCAATCGCCTCGTCCAAGGTGGTTTCGCCCTGCAAATAGCTGATAATTTCCTTGTACCCCAACCCCTGCATGGAAATCAGGCCGCGATCATAGCCCTTTTCCAGCAAGCGGGCAACTTCTTCGACTAAACCCTGCTCCAGCATTTGATCAACCCGCGCTTCAACTCGCTTATAAAGCAAATCTCTGTCCATTGTCAAGCCGACAATGCACAATTGGTACGGGGAGGTCTTTTGCTGCCGCGCCAACTGCGCAGAGAGGGTTTCACCTGTCAGATGAAGCACCTCCAACGCGCGGATAATGCGTCTCTGGTCATTGGGATGAAGCCGCTGCGCCGACTCGGGATCCTGCTCCGCAAGCTTTAGATGCAGGGCCTCGTGACCAAATTGCGCTGCATACTTTCTCTGCTGCTCGCGAAAATCCTCATCACTTCCGCAATCGCTAAATTCATATTCATAACAGACCGATTCAACGTATAATCCCGTTCCGCCAACGATAAACGGAAGTCGGCCCCGTCCTGAGATTTCGCGGATGGCTTGTTTGGCCAGCTCGTGAAAGTCGGATACGGAAAAAGGTACGTCCGGCTCGCGGATGTCAATCAAATGATGCGGGACGGATTGCAGTTCTTCCGGACTTGCTTTGGCTGTGCCAATGTCCATTCCCCGATAAACCTGCATGGAATCCCCCGAAATGATCTCACACCCGAATTTGCGGGCGATCTCCAGGCTGAACCTGGTCTTGCCGACAGCCGTCGGCCCTATGAGCACCAAAAGCTTCTGCTTTTCTTGCTGCTGATGCGCTGTCAAAGATCCATCACCCCGTAAGCGGTCGTCGATCCCGTTCTCACAACGCGGTCAAAGCCCAATTCTGCAAATACCCTGCTATCCCTGTGCTCCTTGAGCAGAACCTTCCTGCGGGCAACCCGGACCGCTTCCTCAACTGCCTTACGAGCAAGCGGCTGGCGATTGGCCACGCCCCGCAAAGGCGACATGGAACTGGAGCTTTGCACGGGCTTGCCGAACATTGGATCAAAATACACGATATCAACGCTCCGATCCGGCAATAGTCTAAGATATGACAAATGATCCGTCAATAATACCTCGATTCTTCGCATGGCCTCATCCAATTCCTTCACATCCGATTGATAACGCGACAGGCCTTCCCGCACCAGCAAATACGGGATGAGCTCGCTTTCAAGCGCGGTTACTTTGCCGGAGGCACCGACGGCATGAGAAAAAATAATCGCGTCAGCGCCGAAGCCGGCCGTGCAATCCAAAACACGGTCTCCCGGACCAGCTTCAGCGAGCTCGATCAGCTTGTCGGTCTCGCCTTTCAGCAGCCTTTTGATCCGGATCACCGCCATACTCGGATGGTAATCGAGCGGTTCACGCCCTGCCTCGTTGTATCTTAACCCGTTGTCGGTTATCAAAAGAAATTGGGAATCCCCGTATTTCTCCTCCAGCTGCTTCAGCGACAAGTTTTGTCTCGGCACCCAGCGCAAGCCCATCTCATCCGCCAGATCCTGAGACAGTCTCTGCAGCTCCGGAGAGGTACGATTCGCTGTCGTGACGATCATCACATCACCCGTTTAAACATTTTTTCAAGCTCGTAATTTGAGAAGCTGATCACGATCGGGCGTCCGTGCGGGCAGGTGTACGGATTCCTGCAGCTGGCCAACCGTGCCAGCAGCGATTCAATTTCGAGCATACTCAAATTCTCATTCGCCCTGATCGACGCCTTGCAGGAGCAGAGGATGGCGGCTTTTTCCCTGATTTTGGCGATATCCAGCGATTTCTTTTCGGCCAGCACCCATTCCACCATTTCCTCGATGATTTCCTTCTCCTGCCCGGAAGGCATCCAATGCGGACAGGATCTTACTATAAAGGTATTCCCACCAAAGGGCTCCAAATAAACGCCCGCCTGCTCAAAAACGTAAAGTTTCTCCCGGATGACCGCCGCATCGGAGGGAGTAAATTCCAGCGGAATGGGTACAAGCAGGTCCTGACTGGCCGCGGCGGGATTGCCGAACATCCCGTAGTAATATTCGTAGTTGATCCGTTCGTGTGCGGCATGCTGATCGATCAGGAACAAGCCATCTTCATTTTGCGCGATAATGTAAGTCCCTCTCATCTGACCGATCGGATACAGCTTCGGAAAATGCTGCCGGACCGAAGCCGCTGCAGGTTCGTCGATCGGGACATACAGCGGCTTCAGCTGCTCATCAGAGAACTCCGGTTTCTTCGAATGCTCCGCCTGCGGTCTGCGCAGCCCCTCTCCCGACGGCTGTGCCCGATAAGTTGTCTCAAAGCCGTTATGTATTTCCCGCCGGTCGGCCGCTTTCGGCGGTTCCGATTTCAGCTGATCGTCGGTTCTCGGCGGGTCCGATTTCGGCAGCTCCGCATCGGCGGCCCGAGACAGTCCGGCAGACGGTATATCCGTATGCCGGTAAAGCTCCAGCTGCTCCTGAATCACGGGACTGCGCACTGCAGGTTTGGACACTTCGGGAATCAGCGCCTGCTTCTTCAGCTTTCCCGCCAGTTCATGCTCAATAAATTTCAGCAGCTCGGATTCTTTGCTGAACCTGACCTCTAGCTTTGAGGGATGAACGTTCACGTCAAGCAGCGAGGGGTCCATCCGGATGTTCAGAACGGCAACAGGAAAGCGGTGTATGGGAAGCAGCGTATGGTAGGCCTGAACGATCGACTGCGTGACCGCATAGTTGCGGATATACCTGCCGTTGACGATCAGCGAAACGGCCGAACGGCTGGCGCGGGTGATCTCCGGTTTGGAAATATATCCGCTTAGGACGTAATCCGCATTCTCTCCGTTTACACCGATCATTCCCCTCGCCACGGACGTCCCATAAACAGCTGCGATAACCTGCAGGGTATCTCCATTGCCAAGCGTCCGAAGCAGGCTGCTGCCGTTGTGTGCAAGGCTGAACGCGATATCGGGATATGCCAGCGCGATCCGGTACACATAATCGGAAATATGCCCCAATTCCGTCTGGATTGTCTTCATGTATTTCAGGCGGGCCGGAGTATTATAGAACAAATCCTTGACGATGAAATCCGTTCCCTTCTGTGCCGGAACGTCTTCCGCCGCCTTGATGCTCCCGCCTTCTATCACGATTCTTCTGCCCAAGCCGTTGTCCTTGGAAGAAGAGACGCATTCCAGCCTGGATACGGCGGCAATGCTCGGCAGCGCTTCTCCGCGAAAGCCGAGACTGCGGATGCGGAACAAATCCTTTCCGGTAGAAATCTTGCTGGTCGCGTGTCTCAAAAAAGCCCGCTCGCAATCATCCGCTTCGATGCCCGAGCCGTTGTCCGTCACCCGGATTAGTTGGATGCCGCCCTCCTCGACTTGGATATCGATGCGGGTCGAGCCGGCGTCAATGGCGTTTTCGACCAGTTCCTTGACCACGGACGACGGCCGCTCCACCACTTCGCCGGCAGCAATTTGGTTGGCGATATGCGCGTCAAGAACATGGATCCTGCCCATTAATCAATTCCCTCCGCTAGCGGATATCGCAAGACTGTTCCCGTCCTGCTTCCATTGAAACGCGGGGAAGGACTTTTGAAACCAATACAAATCAATGTAGCTGGTGCCTTTTACGTTTTTGATGCTGTCCTTGAAGGTTCGGGTTCCGCTGCCATTGGCAATCGTCAGAACTTTGCTTGAATTGTTCCATGAAACAGTCCCATCAATCAAGCTTGCCAATATTCTCGAAGGAATGAAGGTATGCCCGTTGCTTTTCAGACTGGGGAACGTCGTGTTGAATTGCTGTCCGTTCACGGTGAGATGATGGTCGGCAAGCCGCAATTCCAGACGCTTCATCCCCGCTTGGTGCAGAGCGGTCAGCAATTGAGCCGTATCGTCGGGAACAACGATGTCCGGGTTCAATCCCACCTTGTTTACGACCCGCTTCAAAGGGGTCAGATATTCCTCAACCGTGAGCTTCAAATAACCGCCGTCCTGCAGCGGAAAGATGCTCTGCACGCTGCCTTTCCCATAGGTGCGGGTGCCGACGACCGTTGCGATTTTATAATCCTGCAGTGCGCCCGTAAGCACTTCGGAAGCGCTGGCGCTGTGGTTGTTGACCAAGACGACGAGCTTTTTATTGAAGGAGCTCCCGCCGGATATTTCCAAGGACTGATCGATTCCGTTGCGGTCTCTGGTATGAATCAATACACCCTGGGGAATAAACAAACTGGCGATATTGGCTGCGGTATCCAGCAGTCCGCCCGGATTTTCGCGAAGATCCAGCACCAGAGCCGTCATGCCCTGCTGATTCCAAGCCTGGAGCTGAGCTGCTATCTTCTCATCGGCATCGCTGGAAAAATCGGACAATTTGATATAACCCACGCCGTTTTGGAAATAATGGGTCGTAATTACCGGTATCGTGATGCTCTGGCGGCTTAGAGTGAGAACATGCCGTTTGCCGCTTCGCTCGATCGTGATATGGACCGAACTGCCCTCCGGACCGATGATTGAGCTGACCAACTGATCCATTTTCTTGCCGGCGGCCGGTTGGCCTTCCACCTCGACGATATAATCCCCCGGCTTCATCGCCGCTTTTTCGGCGGGAGAGCCAGGAAACACCTCAACGGCATAAAATCCCTTCTCATCTTGTCCAAGACGGATGCCGATGCCGACATAATGATTTTCTATTTGATTCTGAAAGGATTGCCAATCTTCAGGGGAAAAATACTGCGTGTAAGGGTCGGATAAATCCTTGATCATTTCGTTTATATTCGTTTTGGGAATTTTGTTTTCCGCCGGGGCGCTTACATGATATTTCAAAATCAATTCTCTCACTTGATCCGCTGTCTGCTGGGAAGGCTCGACTTCCGCCGCGGCCAATGCAGTGGCCAGCGGCAGCATGAGCAGCATCACGGCCAGCAATCCGGAAGTGACGTATTTCTGTTTGCGATTCTTCATCTTTATGATTCCCCTCTTCCCTCATTTTTGCGCCAATTGCTTTAAATCCATCAAAAGCTGCATAGCCTGAAGCGGCGTCATGTTCATCGGATCGGCCGACCGGAGACTGCGCATGATTTCTGCGCTAACCTCATCAGCCGCGTCCGCCTTCCTTTTCGATTTCAATCGTGATTCTTCTTCCCCGCCGAACAAGCTCAACTGAACAACCGCAGCAGCCGTTTCCGCCCGCTGCAGGGCGGCGGAATCCCGCAGCTCAAACGCATTCAACAGCTGATAGGCCCTGTCAATGACAGTCGCCGGAAGACCGGCGAGCTTGGCGCAGTAGATCCCATAGCTTGTGCCGGCCGCTCCGCGAATCAATTTGCGCAAAAAGGCAACCTGGTCTCCGCTTTCCTGCACCGCCATGCAGTAATTCCGCAGATGGCCCAAGCTTTCTTCGAGATGGGCCAGCTCGTGAAAATGTGTGGAGACCAGCGTTTTGCAGCCGATCCTCTCATGCAGATACTCGATAACCGCTTGGGCGATAGCCATTCCTTCCCCTGTCGAGGTGCCTCTGCCCAATTCGTCGATGATGACCAGGCTGCGGGCTGTCGCTTTTTCCGTCATTACTTGAATGTCCGTCATTTCCACCATGAACGTGCTCTGTCCGCCGGCTAAATCGTCAGCCGCGCCGATGCGCGTGAAAATTCGGTCCACCAGCGGAATGAGGGCCCGCTCCGCAGGGACGAAGCAGCCGATTTGGGCCATCACGGAAATGAGAGCGACCTGGCGCATGTACGTGCTTTTCCCTGCCATATTCGGTCCGGTAATCAGCAGCATTCTCGCTTCATCTTGTGTTAATGAGGTCTGATTGTGCACAAACTTTCCGTCTTTCATCAGCGCTTCAACCACAGGATGCCGGCCTTCCTCGATCACCAGATCGTACCCTTCCGTGACTTCCGGCCTCCGATAACGGTATTCGGCGCTTACGCTGGCCATCGACTGAAGCGCGTCGACGGTCGCAATGATCCCGGCCAGCTTCTGAAGGCGGGCAACCTGAGCGCCGATCCGATCTCTCAGCTCGATAAACAGCTCATATTCGATGTCCACCATCTTTTCCTCGGCTTCAAGAATCAACGCTTCTTTTTCCTTCAGCTCGGGAGTAATATAACGTTCCGCATTGGCCAAAGTCTGTTTTCGTTCATAACGGCCATCGGGAAGGTGACCAATATTGGCCTTGGTCACCTCGATATAATAGCCGAACACTTTGTTGTATCCGATTTTCAATGTTCGGATGCCGGTGATCTCACGCTCTTTCTTCTCAAGATCGGCAATCCATTGCTTGCCGTTGACGCTCGCCTCGCGAAGCCGATCCAGCCGGAGGTTGAAGCCTGGCCGGATCATGCCGCCTTCTTTAACCGAAATCGGCGGATCATCCACGATGGCCTGATCGATCCATTTCATTACGTCCCGGCAATCATCCAGGCCCTCGACCAACCGCTGCAAGGTGATGGAGCCGGAAGCCGCGCATGTCTCGACAATGCCGGGCACCGCCCTCAGCGATAGTCCGAGTGCGAGCAGGTCCCGCGCATTGGAGGTTCCGAAGGAAATTCTGCCGACCAGCCGTTCCAAATCGTAAACTTCCTTCAGCTGCATGCGCAACTCTTCCCGGGTGATCAGCCGATTGTAAAGTGTATCGACCGCTTCCAGCCGCTCCTCGATCCTCGCTTTGTTCATCAGCGGCTTGTCCACCCAACGGCGGAGCATCCGGCTGCCGATCGAGGTGACCGTCCGATCCAGCAGCCATAACAGTGACCCCTGCTTGGATCGGTCGCGGATCGTCTCGGTCAGCTCCAGATTCCTTCGGGTGAACGGATCAAGAATCATGAAATGCTGAGGCTCATAGGTTTGAATGCGGGTAATGTGGGACAGCGACCTTTTCTGCGTGACATTCAAATAAGCAATCAAATAACCGACGCATTTCAACTGCGGTTCATTCAGCGCCGCCAGAGTTTCGGCCGGAAAATGACCGCGGATCAGTTCGTTTGCGTCCATGCTCCATTCGGTCAGCATGGGCGGCCGAGAGCCGCCGGACAGATCTTGTCCGATTTGCTCAAGCAAAGACGAATCTCCGATGATTTCGGACGGATTGTACACCTTTGCTTCATCAAGCAGCGAATCCTTGGAAGCCGCAAAGGAGGTGACATACAGTTCGCCAGTCGTCAGATCGCAGGCCGCAATTCCGTACTGCTCCTTGACCTCAGCGGCAGCGACGATGAAATTGTTCGCCGCCTCGCCCAACGTCTTGCCCTCCATCACCGTGCCGGGCGTCACAATCCGGACAATCTCCCTGCGCACGACGCCCTTTGCTTCCTTCGGATCCTCCACCTGTTCGCAAATTGCGACTTTGTAGCCCTTTTCAATCAATCTAGAAATATAGTTATCCGCGGAATGATAGGGAACCCCGCACATCGGGATCCGTTCCTCCGTTCCGCCCTCCCTGCCGGTCAGTGTAATTTCCAGCTCTTTGGCTGCCAGTACGGCATCTTCAAAAAACAGTTCATAGAAATCCCCAAGCCGGAAAAATAAAAAGGCGTCTTTGACTTCTGCCTTGATCGCAAGATACTGCTGGATCATGGGGGTATACGTTGTCATGATGGACCTCCAACCGGAATTCAGGGTATTCGACGATTATTATATCACGAATTTGTCCGTTGTTCTTATTTTTTCACTTTGAAGAGCGTTCACATCGGCTGGGTGATCCGCGGAATGTGCCAGGAATCTCGGAAATCCTCCCGCTCGTTCCATGTCTGAAAAGTCTCCAATCTTCTTTTGAGCGGCGCCAAAAAAGAGGAGTATTTGGCGTAGGAAGCAGTCGATTCGATTTCTGCCCAGAGTTTGCGGGCAATCGGAAGGAGCGCGAATTTGTTCCCCCGGTAATATGCCTCATGAACGGTTTCCAAGTCCAGCGGGCGGCTGTTCAGTTCCCAATAATGCTCGGCAATGATCTTGGATAAGGCCAATGCACCTTTGGCAATATCGGACGCTACGAGCCAACTCGGCGGTGTCCGGTATTCGAAGCCGCCGTGCGATTTTCGCAGAAAGTCCCCCGGGAATCCGTATCGCGGCCTTCTTGCCGCTGTTGAGTCGTCTTCGATCGCGGCCAGCGAAAGAGCCAAATAGTTATCCAGCGCGCGAAGCAAAAATCCGTTCAACCAAATGCGGCTCAGATGAATGTGGCCGCCCAAGGGAAACCCTTTGACCGGCATGCCGCCTGCCAGCCAAGCCAGGTCGGCTTCACCGATTTGATCCGCTGCCTTACGCATCAGCCACGTCATCTGAAGAATCAGCTGTTTCGGCTCCGGACTCGGATCGGGACGAAGCTCAACCAGCGGATAAACGAGCCGGCCGCCGCCGATCCGCAGGGAATCGCAGCCCAGCCGGCCGCGCATCGGAAAAAAGCGGGCGGCAGGTACGACTTTTCCATTTCCATCCACCAACACAAATTCGGGATCGGCTCCCAAAATCGCCTCTTTGCCTCGGCTCAGTTCGCTCTTCAAGCTTTCGTGGTAACGGTTGATCGCCTCTGCAAACAATTCGCCCAAGCGCCGATCAAGGAACGGTTCCGGGTTTACATCCTTGATGACCGTCTTCCCGTCGGAAAGCCGGACAAGGGTCACAATACCGAAATCGAGCCCCAGCGCATACACGGCGCGGACAGCTAACCGGGCAGCTCTGCGGGCGATCGCGGAAGTGTCCGGCGGCAATTCCTCATATTCTTCGCTGTGCGCAACATTCAGCAAGGACAAGTTCAAATGTGCGGGCTTGCGATCGGCAAACACGGCCAACGCTTCCAGATGAAACACCGGAACCCTGAGCTCTCTTGACCATACGAATGATTCCCCGTTCCCGCAGATGTCCGTGTTCTCCGAAAGAACGGACAGTCCGGCACGTTCGAGGGTATCCTTGATCCAGCTTCGATTTCGCGATTTCTCCACCTGTCGGGCAGGATTCAGCATGCGCGTGAAGCCCAGCTCTTCCGGGCCACGGCGGAGTCCCCACGGAATGGCTACGGTCATCTTATGCTGACCGCGATTCGGGACTATTAATCGGGTTCCGCAAGGGATGTTCAATCGGGGCAGCAGCAGCCGAACCGCACTTTCATCGTCATATAACAAAAAAGCGCCCATTCCATTCCCCCGCCGCCAAAAACTTTTTAAAAAAGAGGGCTGTCGCCCTCTCTCCGGCCATCAGCGCCGAATACCATGTATTCCAAGACTCCCGTCCTTAACTAATTCAACGCAAATCACACGACTTCGTCTTCCAGCAAATCAGGATCTAAAGTTTCGTAATCGCCATCCGTAGCATTTTCATCGAAATCGAATTCTTTATCTTCGAAATCGTCACATGCCCCCTGGTTCACGACGACGCACACTTTCGTTTCGGCAACCATTTCAACCTGATACTCGCGGTCAACCAGGATCTTCACTTTTCCGCCGTTGGTCACCGTAGCTTCCACACAGGTCGGTTCCTGCGTAGCCACCGCAAAAACCTCCTCCGTGTTGGCCCGATGCTTCGGATCCAAATACGTCATGGGTACCAGTTCAGTGTATGAAATCGTTTCTTTCGCGACATCGGTTTTGGAATTGTTGTCATGAGAATACCAGATATTAATATCGTAAGTACCGATGACCTCAATGCCGTCCCCGGATTTGGACGCTTCGTACTGATGGTTGATGATCCATGCCCCGAGTATGTTCGTGGGTCTATTGGGCGGCGTTACCGTATGGGCGACTTGCGAAAATCTGCGTCCCTTTCCGCATACCGCTTTTGTGATAATTTCCCTGAATTCCAGTTCTTTATCTGAAATCGACATTCCTCAAACCTCCTCCATACAATCATTCTTTTAAATTGTATGCAGGACATTCGTCTAGGGTGACAAAAACTTTTGGGCGGCTGGCGACAATGATTCCTTCGTATAATGCTATGCGGGAATTTTTTTCTTTTTGCCGCTTTTCGCTATCGATATGAAGCCTTTCAATTCCAAAAACAGCTGCAGAATCGCCGAACGCACTTCAAATTCCTCCCGTGTCCTCGGCAGGTCCAGAATCTTGAATGTCCCCTCCAGGTCCGAGATCATGTTCTCGACGTTACCCATGTACTCTTCTTGTTTGACATCCTTGCTCAGCGCTTCGAACAGTTCAGCCGTCATTTTTCCATGCGGAAGCGTCTCGTAAACCCTCGACACCAAAAGCATCATCCGCTGAATGGAGTCTAGCTGCTGACGCCTCATCAAAAAATATTGCATCCAATACTCATCCGTTTTGAACAGCGCATTCTCCGCCACGGTTCCGGACAGATGAATCCCATCCCGTATTGACGCGTCAGCGGCAATCAACTCGCTTCCGCCCCAAATGTAATCTTTGTCCTTCAGATTTTCGGCAATATGGCGGAATATCGCGGAGAACGACTCTTCCGTCTGGCTTCTGAGCTCCAGCAGCCGTTGATCGGGATTCGGCATATAGACGAAATTGATCAACGTCGCCGATCCCAGGCCGGTCAGCAGCAGCAAGACTTCGTTCACCAGGGAGTGCAGCTCGATTTTCCCTATGGAGAAAATATGCAGAATGATCACAGAGCTGGTGACAATGCCGTCCTTGAGCTGCATTCTGGAAAGCAGCGGATAAGAAATCAGGACGATAATCCCGAAAACCCAAACGTGAAAGCCGAGCAGCCAAAAGATGAAGGAACCGAACAACAGACCAAGGATAGAGGCGGCGATACGCTGCAGCGCGCTTCGCAGACCTTTTCTGCGCGTTACGTCCACACCGAGAATGGCCAGCAGGCCCGAAGAAACTTCGAATGACAGCGAAAACAATTGTGCCAGATAAATAGCCAAGACAGCCGCAATTGCGGTTTTGATCACCCGGATGCCCATGTCCATCCCTCGTTTTCTAGTTTTCCCCTAATCGTCATATCGAATATGAATTCCTTGTTGCTCCAGCTTCGCATTGGGAAATGCCAGCAAGCTCCGTTGTTTTGAGTTTTTTGATCTAAATGGACTTGTTAAAGGTTAAAACTCAAAGCCAAAGTCGCTTTTACGGCAGATTCCCAATACTCCGCTTCCGCAACTGATGAACGCTCTTAAAATTCAAGAATTCAATTCGCCGGACAGACTCCCCGGATCAGTCCAGACGGTAAATCTCGGAATATTTTCGGGTCAAATGATCAACAAGATAAGCAGGGTTCAGCTCTTCTCCGGTCACTTGCAGGATAATTTCCGACGGATCCAGCAATTTTCCGAAACGGTAAATTTTATCCGTCAGCCACTCCTTCACCGGATGCAATTCCCCCCGTTCGATCATCGCGTCCAAATCCGGCATTTGCTTTCGAAGCGTGTGCATGATCTGCGCGGCGTACATATTTCCGAGAGCATAAGACGGAAAATATCCGAACGATCCCCCCGACCAATGCACGTCCTGCAGAACCCCTTCCGCATCCCGGGATGGCGTCACTCCAAGATATTCCGTATATTTGGCGTTCCATACTTCGGGAAGTTCGTCCACCCGGATTTCATCATTAATTAACGCTTTCTCGATTTCATACCGGATCATGATGTGCAGATTATAGGTCAGCTCGTCGGCCTCGATGCGAATCAGCGACGGCTCGGCTTCATTGACCGTCCGATAAAACTGTTCCACTGTGATATTTCCCAGCTGCGTTGGAAAAGCGTTCTGCATCTCGGCATAGTATCTTTTCCAAAACGGAAGGCTGCAGCCGATGAAATTTTCCCAAAACCTCGATTGCGATTCGTGAATGCCCATGGAGGTTCCGGTGCAGAGAATCGTACCGCGAAGCTCCTCGGAGAGATTCTGTTCGTACAGCGCATGCCCGCCTTCATGAATGGTGCCGAACAGCGCAAAGCTGATATCGTCCGGCTTGAAATTCGTCGTGATTCTCACGTCTCCGGGATTCAGCCCGGTTGCGAACGGATGCACGCTTTCGTCCAAACGTCCCGCTTGAAAATCGTAACCCATTTCCTTCAATATAAAGCGGCTGAATTCCCGCTGTTTTCCCTTATCATAATGCTGATGCAAAAATGAACTGTCCGGCTTGTCCTTCGCTTTCTTGATCCGGGCCGCCAAAGGCACTGTCCGGTCTTTCAATTGTCCGAAAACAAGATCCAATTTTTCCACGGTCATCCCGGGTTCATACATATCCAGCAGCGTATTGTATTTATTGCCTTCATAACCCCAAAGCTCGATGAACTCCTGATTGTACTTCACGATCTTCTCCAAATAGGGACGGAACAAGGAAAAATCGGATTCCTGCTTGGCCTGCTCCCAAACGGATTCCGCCTGTGACGTCAGCACGACATATTCCTGATATTTCTCCGGCGGAATTTTTTTGCTGCGATCGTATTCCTTTTTGGATTCCTTGACAATTTTGCGGTTGATCTCATCCAGCTGCGAGTACACTTCCGGAAGAGTGAATTCATCGAGAAACGCGTTCATTTCTTCGGAGACCGTCAGCCTGAACATTTCCGTCGACAGCACACCGATGACTTCGGATCTTCCTTCGACCCCTTTTCGGGGCGCTCCTGTCCGCAAATCCCAATACATCACACCCAACGCTTCCTCATAGCTTTTGATTTTTTGGATCAAAGCACGGAAAGCGGACAATTTTTCCTCCAATGTCCTGTCCATTGCCATTCTCCTTTCGTTTGGCCAAGGGTTAACTTCAATAGATTTCCATCTTGATCATAATGCGTTCTTCACGCATAATCAACTTTTCTGTTAGAGCGTGTTCAAAAAGTTTCAAAGGCGTAAAAGTTTTCGCAGAAAACTGCTTCGGGAGCATAAACCTTTCCGCTCCTTTCGACACACCCCTTTTTCTTCGCCAGGCTTTTTGAACACGCTCTGTTAAAGAACATGCACAGATTTGAAACCTTTGGCGAAGTGATCCGTATCATTAGTGAAAAGACACTCATCCATTTTCAGGAGGTTGCCTCATTTATGAAAAAGACACTGCTTGTGGTCATGTCTCTATTGGTCGCATTGACCTTCACCTTCTCCGTCTCACAGACGGCAGATGCCAAAAGAAGCATCAGCGGAGGAATCAAATCTTATCAGTCTCCGAAGCGTTCGTTCTCGGATACCCCTTCGAAGACGCCGACTCAGAACAACATCTCCAAGACGGATACCGGAAAGACGACGAACCCGACCAGTAACACAACCAATACCCCAACCAACCGCGGATTTTTCTCCGGCGGGAGCTTGCTGAAAGGGATGTTTATCGGCGGGTTGGCCGGTCTGCTGTTCGGAAGCCTGTTCAGCAACTTCGGCGCTTTGGGGGACATTCTGGGACTCCTGGTCAATGTTCTGGCGATCTATGCAGTATTCCTGGCCGTTCGGGGTCTTTTCCGATATATGGCCGATAAGCGGAAGGAAAAGGACAAGAGGCTGGAAGCATGATATTAGACGAACAGGAAATCACCAACGCGATTTGCCTTCATCAGGCTGAACGCAGGGGAATCCGCCCGCAGGAAGTGAGTGTTGAGCTGCTCTGGGACGAGGATCTCGGATTTTCCGCATCCGTAGAGATCGGCGGCCGGGAGATGTATCTCGTCGAGTCCAATATGCTCGAAGCGATTGAGAGATACCTGCTGAACAAATACGGGCATCGCGTGTTCCGCAACCAAATCCGGTTGGAGCTTGATGAACAAATACGGGCTGAGATCGATGACTCGGCTCTCTGATTTTTTAAAGCAAATCCCCGTTCAACGAATTACCTGAGCAGCATCGCAACAGCGCCGTCCGGTTCGAGGAACCGGATGGCATTTTTTTGGAAAACATTCCTATCCATTTCCAGAGAAACTAATCGCTCTCTATTTCGTTTAAGTATACAAGTGATATTTTGATAGATTACATAATGAAAGAGGGCGAATCATGTTCAAGCACGGCAAATTGATAGTCATCCTTACCTTCGTTTTTGGCTGTTTGCTGCAGCAGTGGGCCGCTCCCGTATCTGCCGCGGCCGATTCCACGACCAAGTACCGGCTCTATCAAAACAACCGCATCATCATGGAATATTCCAATTTGAACACAGCAATTGCTCAAGCCAAGACACTGACAAACAGCCATGTCGAGGAAATCAGTTCAAGAAAATGGCTGTGGGACAACTTTCCGCGTTACCGAATCTATCAATATGACAATACGCTGCCCGATTGGCAATTTGCCACCCTCAATGAAGCGATCCGGGAAGCGAAAAAATGGGCGAATGCCAGTATCCGGGACCTTCAGTCCGGCGGCTGGGTATGGAACAATTATCCGAAACAGCCGAATTACCGCGTCTATCAAGGCGAATCCACACGCAGCTCCTGGGTTTTTGCCGATCTTAAATCAGCTGTGAATGAAGCCCGAAAGTGGGAGCATTCCTACGTCATCGACCTGAATTCCAACCAATGGGTATGGGACAATTTGAGCGAAGAATACAAGCAGTCGCTGAAACAAGGGGAGCCGGTTTATCAAATCTACATCGAGACTTATACGCAGCAAGACTGGCAATTCCCCTCGCTGGTGGACGCCATTCATAAAGCCGCTGCGCAGGACGGCGCAGTCGTCATCAACAGCCGCACGCAAAAAACCGTCTATGCCAACATAAAGCCGTATCAGGTATATCAAAATCAAAAGCTGCTGAAGGAATTTTCCAAATTGAACGAGGCGATCGGCTTTGCCAACGGTTGGGCGCATGCCTCCATTGAAACCGACGGCCGGGAAATTTGGACCAACGAACCTTATTATCAAGTCTATCAAGGGGATCGCCTGATCAACCGTTTCTTCACCATTCCGGGAGCCTTGAAATTTGCTGTTCAATACAGCAATGCTTCCATTCGGACCTCCGAAGGAGATGTGATTTGGGATAATAACCGCTCGCTTCTCTTCTGGTCGTGGAACGGAACGTACAAACCCGATTTGATCAAGTCGCAGGTTTCCGACACCTTGGGACTGGATGCGGATTCCCCCACGTGGTTTGAATTGACCGGTGGCGACGGAACGCTGAAGGACCAATCCGATGCCGATACCGTCAGGTGGCTGCATGCTCAGGGAATCCAGGTGCATCCGCTGGTAAGCAACGGGTTCGATTCCGGTTTGACCAGCCAATTTCTCAAAAATACGAATGCCCAAGCCCGATTTATCAGCTCGCTTGTCGGAAGGGCAGCGCAAATCAATGTTGACGGAATCAACATCGATTTTGAAAGCATCAGCGGCAAAGACCGGGAGAAATATACGACTTTTGTAAAAGATTTGGCCCAGGCCGCGCATCAAAAAGGCTTGAGCGTATCGATCGACCTTCCCCGGGGCGATTTGAGCTGGAATCATTTGACCGCATATGATCATAAGGAACTGATGAAAATCGTCGACCATATTATTATCATGGCTTATGACCAGCATTATTCCGGCAGTCCCGAACCGGGCTCTGTGGCAGGCCTGCCCTGGACGGAAGCAGGCATTCAGGACTTCCTGTCCTACGGAATACCGAGGGACAAGCTGGTGCTGGGCATCCCGTTTTATACCCGCGTATGGAAACTCGCCGATGACGGCAGTCCGGTCGGCAACAAGGCTCTCCTGCTGAAGGGTATTCCCGGCCTCTTGGCATCGATACAGTATACGAAGACCTGGGACAGCCGATACCAGCAATATAAAATCACCTACCAGCAAGACGGATATACCTGGGTATTCTGGCTGGAAGACGAAGATACGCTGACCAAACGCCTGAACCTTGCCAAGAAATACAATCTGGCCGGTGTCGCCGCCTGGAGAACCGGACATGAATATGAAAATGTCTGGAAAGTGATGATTTTACAGAAATGACAAAGTCTCATTCGCAATAAATTCTATCGAGGCAAACAAAAGGCTCCTGTAGGACGAGCATTGATCTCCTGCTGAGCCTTTTGGATTTTCGGCGGGCGGCACCCGGCGCTTCTCTTTGCGGGTCTTGAGCGAGCATGACGCTATTGCTCATTGTCCGAAGGTTGGTCGTAATGAATCAGCTTATCGTATATCCTCAGCAGCTCCTGTATATCGGAATCCGTCAACATGCCGAACAGCCTCTCCATCTGGTTGAGGATCTTTTCATCGAGCGTTCCGAGAACATTGCTCCCGAGTTCGGTAATATGCAAATAAACCACTCTGCGGTCCAGCTCATCTTTCAATCTCCGAATCAACCCAGCCTTGACCATTTTGTCCGCAATCCCGGTGATCCCGCCTGTTGTAATGCCCAATTCACTTGCCAGACTTGAAGCTTTTTGCGCTCCCTTTGTTCCGAGAACTTCCAAAACCAAAGCCTCGGAGACGGAAATCCCGTCAGCATTGTTCCTGCTCCATTCCGTCGCCCAAATTTTCGAGTGGGTTCTGTACATCCTGAAAAGATCCATCAGATCCTTTTGTCTGTTCATTACTGGCTCCTTAGACCTAAGAAATATGGTATTTATTCCTAATCATCTTATTAAACTTTTATACTTTAGTCAATAATTGGTATTTTTCTGAAACAAGCAAAAAACGGCCCTTAAAAAAAGGCGCCGTTTTATAAGTTCCAGTTATTTTTTGCATGGATTACGCCAAGCTATTTATAATTCTTTGCTTGAATTCGATCCGGTTCGAATGGAGCCGGTTTTTGGATTTCGGTTGAGGGCAGAGGGTCGCCGGGCGACAAAGGCTTCAAGGTAAACTTGCTCATATTGGTTTCATAGAAAAGCGGCTTTTGATCCCAAACCGTTTTGGGCAGCGTCACGATAAAGGATCCATCCGCTTTGGGAACAGTCACGGTATACGCAACATCGTCAGAGACGGACAACCCGATGAAGGTCCCCAGATAAAGCTGTCCCGGAGCGGCTTTGCTGACCAGCGTAGGAGGATAGTCCTGAATTACCGTTCCTTCTTTGGGAAGTGTGATATTCGTTTCTATGCTCATGCCTTCAGGAAAATGATACACTCTGTTCTCCGGGAGGGTATAATGTTGATTTCCAACATAGACATTTAAATAAATCTCTTCATCCCCCTCGGGAATATAGTACATGATATACTCTCCTTTATCGTTGCTCGGCAAGGATTTTGCGAAGCCTTCCACGCCGTCGCGCCGGATGTTGACAACCGCATTCTTCACGGGATTTCCGGCATGATCTTTGACCACTCCGTAAATCGCGTACTTATCCAGCTTGATCGTCGGAAAAACCGTATCTTCGGGAACAGTAACGCGCCCGTGAACCTCAACCCGCCCGGGATCCTTTGCGGAAGGACGGACTTGTTGGATATTAATAGGATAATACACATACACATTTTCCGTTCGGGACATCAATTCCTGCTGCACTTGTTTGCCTACAGGCTGACCGGAAATCGTCGCTTTTTCAAGAGATTTGATATGGACCGGTATTTTCGACAAGGCGCTCCGGTCAAGGTTAATTTCAAACGTTCCGTCTTTACCGGTTTCCAACAAGTGCTTATTTGCTTCCAGTTGCGCGTTCACAACCGGTTCTCCGTTCACCCGCAGCCTTCCGTGAACCGTATCCATATGCGAAAGATCCTGTCTCCAGGGTTTAGCCTCGAAAAAGGTTTGATCCAGCTGAAATTCAACGACAGCCTGAGGCTTTTCGGATGCTTTTGCATCCATTTTCATTGTCTCTTGTTTCACTGACTCTTGCTTGCAACCCGAGATCAGTAAAACTGCACAAAGCAGACCGGCCAAGGTAAATAGAATACGCATATAAGGTCCCCTTTTTTATGGAAAGCACAGGGCAGGTTTTACACAACTCGCCCTGTGCTTCTATTGATTCCGGAATGTGCGTGAATTGCCGAACATCAATTATTTCTGCTGGTGAACATTCTCCGTTCCACCCGTTTGCTGCGATGCTCCCTGCGTATTTTCTCCGCCCAATCCGAAGACGATCAATTTCGGATTCGGACCGCCGGTCGTTTGCGCCACGTACTGTTTGCCGTCCTGTGTAAAGATCGACGGGGCTGAGCCGATGGCGCCTCCGCTCGTTTGGAAATCCCACAGAATTTGACCGGATTTGATATCGATGGCTTTCATTTTGCCGCTCTGCTCGCCATAGAAAGCAATGCCGGCAGCCGTGCTGGTGAATCCGCCGCGCATCGGATCGTCCGTTTTGTTCTGGTAGGCGATTTTGCCCGTGTTCATATCAATGGCCGTAACGGTTCCGTACGGTTTGATATTGGGAGGGGCCTCGCCCATCGATGTTCCAAAAGCCAAAGCTCCGAAAAATCCGGACTTTTTGCTTTCCGCCATTGAATCCTCCTCTGATTTCGCGGCTTTAATCAAGGACGGGGATTCGATTCCCGGGATCAATACATAGTTGGACTCGGGATCATACGTTTCCGGAGCGTAGTTTTCTCCGCCGAGCACCCCGGGATAGGAGAGCACACCTTTGGGAGTCGGTTTCGGATGATCGATTTTGGAGAACGCTACATTCTTATAAATCGGTTCGCCGGTTGCAGCATCCCAACAAAACCATTCGCCGGATTTGCCACCCTGAACGACCACCTTGCGTTCTTTGCCGTTTACTTTGGCTTTAAGCACCATCGGAGTGGCGGCCGCATCGTAATCCCACAGGTCATGCGAAACTTCTTGTCTGGCCCAAATCATTTTACCGGTTTTGCTGTCAAGTGCGATGACTGAATCAACGTACGGGTTGGAGCCCGGGCGTTTTGCTCCGTAAAAGTCCGGAGCCGGATTGCCGGTGCCGAAATACATGATGTCGGTTTCCGGATCGATGGAAGGGGGATCCCAAACCGTGCCGCCTCCGTTATACGCGCTGTCCTTCAGCCAATCCTGGCCTTTCGGCGGGACCGTCCAGAACGGCTGATCCCAAGCCGGGGTCAGGTCGCTGGCTTTGTAAGCCATCACAAAGCCGCGCACGCCGTTATCCGCGCCGCTGCTGCCGATATATACATTGCCCTTGTAGTAGATAGGAGCCACAGTTTCATAATAGCCTTTTTCCGCCGTGACATCCGGAATGGTATCCCAGAGATTGATCATTTTGACCAATTGGCCCGTCTTCTGATCGAGCGCCGCAAGACGGTCATCCGTAATCAGGACAAATACTTTCCCTTCTCCCACAGCCACACCGCGGTTGGAGCCGAACATGCCCATTGACTTGATATGATCCATGATTTCCTTGTCCGGCTTCCAATTCCACAACAGCTTTCCGGAAACCGCCTCATAAGCGAATACATGCGCATAGCTGCCGGTTGCATAAATGACACCGTCAACAACGGGCGAGAAGGATTGGTTGCCGGCCGCCAGTTCCGCGTCGACTTTCTTTAGATCAGCTTCCCAAATCACGCCCAAATCCTTCACATTGTCTTTTGTAATCTGTGTGAAAGGGACATGTCTGTTGCTTTGATAATCATAGCCCCATGTAGGAAAATTTTGGTATTGGTGCGTCTCAGGTGCCTGGGCAGTCGGCTCCTGAGAAGGCTTTGCCGTTGCAGGCAGCTGCGTTTCCTGGGCTGCGGGTGCAGACGTCGGCTGCGCACTTTCCTTAGGAGCTGATGAATTCGTGCAGGCTGCGAGAAGCAAAGTGCCAATCACGATCGTGCTTGCGGCCTTCCAATGTTTCTTCAAGCTAACCCCTCCCTCAATAAATTAATGTTTTCTTCGTTTTTCTCGCTTTTACGCATGTTTTCATCTTTGACGCACGAAGCGCTTGAGGATAATATTTGACGAAGAG
>NZ_JAYJLD010000022.1 GCF_035282765.1 Ferviditalea candida
AAAAGCTACCGCAACTCGCAGATCCCCAAGATCCGAATGCGTTAGACAACTTCCTTCCATGGTCAAGCTCAATCCCGGAAAATTGCAGAATCGTTCATTAATAGATTACTAGCCTCCCCACTTGAATCGTAGGTGGGGATTATTTTACGCTTACAACCTTGACATATGATCCAAACGGAAAATTGGTTGAAGTTTCGGACGATACCGATCGAAAGCTTCTATTCGAGTATAATACCCAAGGATTATTGAGTAAATTGACTGATCCTCTTTTGCGTTCCGTTGAATTTGCTTATGATTCAAGCAACAGGCTGGTCGACGTCACGGATCGTCGAGGGAACCATTTCTCTTATACCTATGATGCCAATGGACTGACATCCATAAAAGACCGGAACGGAAATACGGTGCTGGCGAACGAATACGATTCCCAAAAGCGGGTGACAAATCAAAAGGATGCGAAAGGCAATTCAACCGCTTTCACATACGACGATGCCGCGAAACAAACGGTTGTGGCAGATCCCAGGGGCACCCATACGCCGTACAAATATAATCGCTTCAAACGGGTTGAAGAGCGCGCGGATTCGGAGAACAAGACGATAAAATTCACTTATGACGCTCAATTAAACCGGACGAGTTATACGGACAAAAAGGGCAATACCACCCAGTACACATATGACGAACGGGGGAATTTGCTGAGCATCCAGGACCCGTTGAATCATGTGACTACTTATGACTATGACTCCATGAACAATATCATACGCTATATGGATGCCAACGGGAAAATCAGCGAATATGAATACGACACGAACGGAAATTTGCTGAGAGAAATCAAGAAACTGCCCGAAGGAGACCATATCGCGACAACTTATTCGTACAACGGATTCGGGCAATTAATCTCGAATACGGATGCAAATGATTACACTTCAACGATCTCGTATGACGTTTATGGTTATGTCGCCGAAACCAGGGATCCGTTAGGAAATATCACCACGTTCAATTATGATGTCGGGGGCAGAAAATTATCGGAAACAAGCCCGCGCGGACATGTGCCCGGTGCGAATCCCTCGGATTACACATATACTTTCGAATTCGACAATGAAGACAATCTTGTGCAAGTGAATGATCCTCTGGGCGGAATGACTTCATACGCATACGATGGCAATAACAATAAGATCAGCGAAACGGATGCCAGAGGAAATGTAACCGTTTATGGATATGACGCCAATAACCGATTGGAAAGCGTAACGAATCCCCTTCTTGAAACGACACGGTACGAATATGATCCAAACGGCAATTTGGCCCGAACGATTGACGCGAATGGCAACGTCACCCAGCAACAATACGATAATCTGAATAGGCTTGTGGCTGTCGTTGACCCGCTGCTTCATGCCAGAACGATGACTTATGACGCCAATGATAATCTTGAAACGGTAACCGAGGCGACATACAACGAGGCTCAATATGTCTCGGATCTGATCAAGGAAGTCCATGTGGTCCATCAGACGGAAACATCATATGACTTCTTTTACGTCGAAGCCTATTATAATGATGCTTGGGTTCAAGTGTATAAAGGAAGCGGGTCTGCCGACCAATGGATTCCGTTGCCCCGAGGTGCGCAGCAAATCAGAACGAGTCTGACTTCTGACGGCAGCGCGCAACGCGGCTGGGGTGGAGATGTGCCCGAGGTCAAATTGCAGACCACCAATTTGGTGATGAATACGGCATCCAAGCTGAAAATTCCGTGGACCCAAAACAACCAGAATACCTATAGTGAAATCTATCAACCGACTGACGTGTTGACCATCACTGCCACGGGTTCTCCGTCCTTCACCTACGAATATGACGCTTTGAACAGGAGGACGAAGGAGAGGGACAGCGAAGGCCGGGAAAGGTTGTTTGCCCATGATAATGCGGGAAACATCATCTCGGTTACGGAGGCAACTTACACAACCCAAGTCAAATATGACGATCTTTACAGAATCAGTCAAAACGTCGATCCCAAAAATCAAATCACGACTTATACGTATGACAAGGCCGGGAATCGAACAGGCATTACCAACTCCAAACAAATTTCAACAATCTATCGTTACGACGCGTTAAATCGTATCGTCGAGGAGATCGACCCGCTGCAACGCAGCGTTACATTCACGTACGATCCCAACGGCAATCTGTCGAAGCGGACCGATGCATTAGGGAGGGAGATATCCTACACCTACGATCGTCTTGATCGGTTAACGGGCATTTTATATCCGGATTCGTCAACGGTCAACTATGCGTATAATGCCGTCGGCAGCCGGGAGTCCATGACCGATTCCACGGGAACCACCCGATATGAATACGATCAAATGAATCGGCTGACCAAACTGACGACGCCGGGTAATCAAGCTATTTCCTATACGTATGAAAAAACAGGCCGTAAAAAGACCATAACTTATCCGGATAATACAACCGTAACATCGGATTACGATGCCGCCGGTCGATTGGTTCATACAACAGACTGGAACAACAAAGCAACCGAGACGCGGTACGATAAGTCCAATCGGCGATTGACGGACGTTTTGCCGAATGGAATAGAGTCCCGATACAGCTATAATTCGATCGGTGAGTTAACATCCATTGCCAATTTCAGAGTCAGCGGTCCGGATTCAATTCTGTTGAAGCAACGCGATTATGCTTACAACAACGTCGGCGGCAGGATCAGCACGACGGATGAGCTGGGCAAAGCAACGAAGTATCAATATGACGAATTGCAGCAATTGATCGCGGCCAATGATGCAGACGGGAAGGAAGCCCGCTATTCGTACGATGCAGTCGGAAACCGGCTTTCATACTCCGATGCATCCGGAATGTCCGGCTATGATTACGATAATGCCGATGAACTCCTGACAGTGAACAGTGTGTACAGCTTGCCGGACACGGTAACCGGCAGCGTATACTATCAATATGACGGGAACGGGAACTTGATCCAAAAAGGCGACACCGCCTATCAATACGACTATGAGGATCGCTTGGTACAAGTCTCCTCTCCCGCGGGCATCGTCGAGTATCGGTATGACGGGGACGGGAACCGGGTAAGCAAGTCGGTCTATGGAGAAACTACTAAGTATATCTATGACATTACAAGCAGCGTTCCGGCTTTATTGGCGGAGACGGATGCGAATGGAACGATTACCGCCAAGTACGTTTACGGTTCGGGCGATGCGATTGCCAGGATTGACCGGAACAACAATGCGTCCTATTATTTATATGACGGCCTTGGAAGCGTGACAGCGTTAGCGGATGACGCCGGACAAGTTGCGGCAACGTATGAATACGACTTTGGCAAGAAAGGAGCTCCAATGCACACCTACAGCTTTATGGAACATCTCTTATTCCCGCCTGCTTGCTTGAATAGACAGAAATTGGTGCGCCGGCTGGAAGGGAAGACCATTCTTATAACGGGCGCCAGTTCTGGAATAGGTGAACAGCTTGTTTATCTGTTGTCCGAGCTCAAGGTTCATTTGATTTTGGTGGCCAGACGAAAGGATGGGGGTCTTCACCACTTCGATCCTGGATCGAAACCGGTGATTTGGGCTATCGGGATGATCAGGGCTATTACTTTTTGTGCGGAAGAGCGGACGATATGATTGTATCGGCGGGGGAAAATGTCTATCCCTTTGAAGTGGAGCAAGTCCTTCGCACTCATCCGCAAGTAGAGGATGCGGCCGTGATCGGGATTCGCGACGTGCATTTTGGACAGCGGTTGAAAGCTTTTGTCCTGCTGGCCCCTTATGCGGAAACGACAAAGGAAAAGCTTTTTGAATGGCTGCGCGCAAGAATGGCGCGTTTTCAGCTGCCGAAAGAAATCATCTTTGTCGATCATCTGCCGTATACCTCATTGGGGAAACCGGATAAAAAGCTGCTGAATTAAATAACCTGACTGAACAGCGTTTCTCAGCCGAAGGCCGTTCCGAAGGCAAACAGAATCGTAGAGAGAAGCATGGATGCCAGCATGATGTAAACAACAATTTTAAAAAGCAGGCTGTTGTTTCTCACATTGAGCGACTCCTTTGTGAAGAATGGTATAATCTCAAATTTCATATGATAATCTTATGTGCCTGATGATAATACTATTGTAACCGATCTTTGTCCGATGTTCAAAGAGAAGTGAATAGGAGTTGAACGGCAAATATGATAAGATACGTTTATCGTGAAGTCAAAGGAGGAATCGGATCATGATCGACAAAGAGCGTCTGGTGGAACAATTTATGCAGCTTGTCCAAGTGGACAGCGAGACGAAGCAGGAGCAGGAAATCGGCGGCGCGCTGAAGGCGCTGTTCGGCAGCCTTGGCCTGAAGGTGTTTGAGGACGATACGAAGGAAAAAACGGGACACGGCTCGGGAAACCTGATTTTCACCATGGAAGCCAGCGAGGGAATGGAAGAGGCCGATGTTCTGTTTTTCACCTCCCATATGGATACGGTAAGGCCGGGCAAAGGGATCAAGCCAAGACTGGATGAGGAAGGGTTCATCCGCAGCGACGGGACGACGATTCTCGGAAGCGACGACAAAGCGGGAATTGCCGTGATGCTGGAAGCGATCCGTGCGATCGCGGAGAACAACGTGCCCCACGGCAAAATCCAGTTTGTCATTACGGCGGGCGAGGAATCCGGGCTTGTCGGCTCAAGGGCGATGGACAAAAGGCACATGCAGGCGAAATTCGGGTATGCGCTGGATTCCAACGGCGCGATCGGGGAAATATGCGTCGCCGCGCCGACCCAGGCGAAAATCGATGTGACGATCATCGGCAAGTCCGCACACGCCGGAGTGAATCCGGAGGATGGGATCAGCGCCATCCAAGTGGCGTCCAAGGCGATTTCGCGCATGCCGCTTGGCCGGATCGACAAGGATACGACGGCAAACATCGGCAGGTTTGAAGGCGGCCTTGAAACCAATATCGTTTGCGAAACCGTACATATTGCCGCGGAGGCCAGAAGCGTGATCCATGAAAAAATGGAACGTCAGGTTCAAGCCATGAAGGAAGCGTTCGAGAAAACCGCGGAAGAGTTTGGTGCCAGGGCGCAATTCAGCCACAGCGTGATTTATCCGGCCTACAAGCTGGAAGCGGACGATCCGGTGGTGCAAATAGCCTTCAAGGCGTTCGAAAAGCTCGGCATTCAAACCAAAACGTTTCAATCCGGCGGCGGGAGCGATGCCAACGTATTCAACGGCATGGGCATTCCAACCGTCAATCTGGCGGTCGGCTACCGGAACATCCATACGACTAAGGAGCATATTCATTCCGACGACCTCGTGAAATTGGCCGAAGCCGTCATCGCCATCGTGCAGGAAGCGTCGGCATTCAAGTCATAGACGAGAGGAAGGAGCGAAGCGGTGATTTACTGGGACACTGGCACAGTAGTTGCCATCGTTTCATCCCGGGAGAGCGTTCAGGAGCTTGAAATCGCCATGCGCGGCGGAAGCGGGGCCAAGGCTAGGGCGATTCATTATACGGATGCATTCGGACCCGTCGGTCTCGGGGATACTGTTGTGCTGAACACGACAGCGGTGCAGCTGGATTTGGGCACGGGAGGGAGGCATTTTGTTCTGTCGGTGCTTCGGCCGCTGCATGGATCGGAGGTGGCGGCAGAGGAAGCCGCAGCCTTGAAGGCGCGGACCATAGAGGAGCGAAAGGGACATCTCATGAAGCTGAGATATACACCCCTGCAGCGCTCGGTATTGGCCGCAGAGGAACAAGCCAGCCCGCATCACGGACTGTTTCAGGACAGCTTCGATCTGGAAGGGATGCCGGTGCTGATCGGGGAGTTGCACAGCATGCTGCCGGCGGCGGTATGCTGGCTTCGGCATGCGCATGCAGTCGGTGCAGACGGCGGTTCCGACGATGCCCACGGCGGCAAAAAACCGCTCAGAATCGTCTATATCATGAGCGACGGGGGCGCGTTGCCGATCGCATACAGCCGTCATGTGAGCTCGATGCGCGAACGCGGCTGGCTGGCCGGGACGGTAACGTTCGGCCACGCTTACGGTGGAGATGTCGAAGCGATCAATAAGTTTACGGCTTTGATCGCGGCCAAGCGCGTACTCAAAGCGGACGTCGCCATTGTTGCGATGGGACCGGGAATCGCCGGCACGGGAACACCGCTCGGACATACCGGCGTGGAGGTGGGCGAATTGGTGAATGCGGCCGCCGCCCTTGGCGGCAAACCGGTCGTGATGCCGCGCATCAGCTTTGCCGAAAGCCGGGATCGGCACCGGGGCATAAGCCATCATCTGCTGCACTCGCTTTCCCTGATTGCCCTGCGGGAAGCGGCGCTGCCGCTGCCGGATTCGCTGAACGGCCATCACAAGCAGCTGATCCGAGAACAGCTCGAAAGCAGCGGTCTTCATCAGAAGCACCGCATCGTCTGGGTCCGGAACATCAATCGGCAGGAAATTGCCCGGAGCCAGGAGAGCTATCCGCTGCCGGTGACGACAATGGGCAGAGGCTTGGCTGAGGACCCGGGCTTTTTTCTCGGGGTTTGCTCGGCCGCCCAGTACGTTCTGGACGGAATGCCTTCGGAAAGCTAGCGGCGGAAGCCTCTGCGCGATTTTTCGCTTTGAATCCATTGGCTCATCGGGGTTTGTCCGAATGCTTCGCGCTTTTTGGCCGCACGGAGGTAATGCCGGATTTCGTAGGCCTTGCCCACGAGGCGGAGTTGATTGTCGGAGACATAGGTTTTCATAGGCGTCCCTGCTTTCCGTTGCTTTTGATATACTATGACTATATGAACATTTGGACGAGCTTATGCAAAAAACAAAAGGGAGTGGGACTAAATGAAGGATCGGAAATTTGAAGAAGTTACCCTGCGCACGGAGGAAATATACAAGGGCAGGGTCATTTCGCTGCAGGTCGACCATGTCCGGCTTCCCAACGGGGAAACGGCGACGCGTGAAATCGTCAAGCATCCCGGAGCGGTCGGCATTCTCGCTCTGCACGAAGGCAGAATGATCGTTGTCGAGCAATACCGGAAGGCGCTCGGCAAAAACCAGGTGGAAATTCCGGCGGGAAAGCTGGATGCGGGAGAGGACCCTTTGGAAGCGGCCCGCAGGGAATTGGAGGAGGAAACGGGATTCCACTGCGGCAAACTGGAGCATGTCAGCTCCTTCTACACTTCACCGGGCTTCGCGGATGAAATCTTGCATCTTTATTGGGCGGGGGATTTGCAAAAAGGCGAAATGAATTTGGACGAGGACGAGTTTCTGGACTGCTTCGAAATTACGCTGGATCAGGCCAAGGCGCTGATCGGGGAAGGGAGAATCAGCGACGCCAAAACGATTGCGGCCGTTTACGCATGGCAGCTGTATGAATTGACAGGGAGGTTTGCATAGTGCAATCCTACTATGCCGATTTGCACATTCATATCGGCAAAACGGAAAAAGGCCGTCCGGTGAAAATCAGCGGCTCCAAGGATTTGACTTTTCACCGGATCGCGCAGGAAGCCTCCGACCGCAAGGGGATCGATATGATCGGAATCATCGACTGCCACTCCCCGTCGGTTCAGGATGAGATCTCGGCATATCTTGAGCGTTGAGAAATGACCGAGCTTGCCGGAGGCGGCATCCGCTACCACCGGACGACCGTGCTTCTCGGCAGCGAGATCGAGGTGCGGGATGAAGCGATGGGAGCGGCGCATTTGCTTGCTTTTTTGGCCGATTTCCAGTCGATTCGGGAGTTCACCGGTTGGCTGCGCAAGCACATGACGAATGTGGAATTGAGCTCCCAGCGCATTTATGTGCCGGCGCGGATTTTGCAGGAGGAGGTCGTCGGAAGAGGCGGCATTGTGATACCGGCGCATATTTTCACGCCGCATAAGGGCCTCTACGGGAGCTGCACCGATCATATGGACAGCTTGCTGAACCCACAGCTTGTGGCTGCGGTGGAGCTGGGGCTTAGCGCGGATTCCGACATGGCCGATCTCATATCGGAGCTTGGGTCTTTCACCTTTCTGAGCAATTCGGATGCCCACTCCTTGAGCAAAATCGGGCGCGAATATAACAAAATCCGCTTGAACGAGCCTTCGTTCCGCGAGCTGGTCATGGCCCTCAAGCGGACAGACGGTCGGAAAGTCGAGGCGAATTACGGGCTGAATCCGCGTCTGGGGAAATATCACCGCACTTTCTGCGGACAGTGCGGGTCGATAATGGACGGGGAGGAAATTGCCGAAGAGCGCTGCCTGCGGTGCGGCAGCCGGAAGATGGTGCGCGGCGTGATGGAGCGGGTCATGGGGATTGCAAACAGGAAACATCCTGTTCATCCTTTGCACCGGCCGGAATATTATCATCAAATTCCGTTGGAATACATTCCCGGGCTGGAAAAAAAGAAACTGGACCTGCTGCTGGAGCGGTTCGACACGGAAATGAACATTCTGCATCGGGTCGGGCGGGAGCAATTGGCCGCCGCAGCCGGTGAAGAGATCGCGGGTTATATCATTGCGGCGAGAGAGGGAACGCTTGTGCTGGAATCCGGCGGGGGCGGCAAATACGGCAGAGTATCCCGTCCATAGGATAGAGTCATAGATTCCTTGACTTGTTCATATGAATTATTAATTGGACAAGGGGAGGAAAGCAAGATGTCCGCACGGAATTCCGCGATTCAAAACTATATGAAAGAACATTTGCCGCTCTATGTGTTTGTAGCTGTCTTATTCATTATGGGCGTCGTTTTTGGAGCATTGATGGTCAATGCGCTGTCGTTGGAGCAGAAGCAGGATCTTGCCGATTATTTGTCGAGCTTTTTTCATACGGTGATTCAGGACAGCGTTTCCGACGGAGGAGCGTCTCTGCAGCAAACCTTTGCTATGCACCTGAAATGGACCGTGCTGATTTTCGTGCTGGGAATGTCCGTCATCGGCCTGCCGCTGATTCTGATTCTGGATTTTTTAAAGGGCGTGCTGGTCGGCTTTACGATCGGATATCTTTCCGGGCAGCTGAGCTGGAAAGGTATGCTGTTTGCCCTGATTACCGTGGTCCCGCAAAATCTCATCATTATCCCGGCATTGATTGCGTGCAGCGTTACTGCAATTTCTTTTTCTCTGTACTTGATCCGCAATCGGCTGCTGCAAAAAAAGGGAAGCATCCGCCAGGCGTTTTATCAGTACGCGGGGCTCACTTCCGCGCTGCTGGTCATTTTGTTCGGAGCTTCGCTGTTTGAAGCCTACGTGAGCCCTCCTCTAATGAAATGGATCGTACCCCTGATTCAGTCCTAGGAGAACTGTTTGACTTTGCCTACAGAGTCCCCCTATAATAAATTAGAAGTAGGTAAAATTTGAGGCGGCTTTGCTCATCAGACAACTTCCTGCGAACGGTCGATCGTTTGCTTTGTTTTGAGGGGGAGAATATGGAGGCGCGAATCGAAAAAATCAAACAGCTGCTGCAGGAGCAAGCCTATAAGCTTACGCCGCAGCGCGAAGCGACCGTCAGGGTTCTGCTGGAAAACGAGCAGGATCATTTAAGCGCTGAAGATGTGTTCATGCTGGTCAAGGACAAATTTCCCGAAATCGGACTGGCAACCGTCTATCGCACGCTGGAGTTGTTGAGCGAACTGCACGTCGTGGAGAAAATGAATTTCGGCGACGGTGTCGCCCGGTACGATTTGCGCGATGACAATAACCATCACCATCATCATCATTTGATCTGTGTCCAATGCGGCGCAGTCGACGAGATTATGGAGGACTGGTTGATTCACTTAGAGGAGAAGCTGGCAAGAGAATATAACTTTAAAGTGTTGGACCACCGTTTGGATTTTCAGGGAATATGCAATCGCTGCCTAGAAAAGAAACAAGCCGAGATGAGGCAAAATTGCGAAGACTCAACCGTTCAAAATAACCGTTCGTGAATGTCACGGAACGGTTTTTTTAACCACATAAGAATTTATAAGTTTCCGGTCATTCGGAAAGGCAGATTCTTATTGGCATAAAAACCTACCTCCAAAAGCGGTCGCTCATCGTTGAAATGACCTCGAAAGAGGTTTTTTTACCGCTTTTCAGCGTTGGAAAAATTTATATTTCGGCAGCGCTCATATTGTTTGCTCCACTTACCAAAAATAGGATGTAGCGAAGATGTTATGAAAGGTGTGGGCTTTAGATGATTGTTGGAGTTCCGAAGGAAATCAAAAACAATGAATACAGAGTGGCGCTGACTCCTGCGGGAGCACAGATGCTTAGATCCGCCGGGCATCAAATTGTGATCGAACAAGGAGCCGGCGAGGGCAGCGGGTTTACCGATGAAGAGTATGCGGCCGAAGGGGCCAAAATATTGCCGGGTGCCGCGGAGGTTTGGGGGGAAGCGGATTTGGTCATGAAGGTCAAGGAGCCTCAGCCTGCGGAATACGAATATTTCCGGGAAAATCAGATCCTGTTCACCTATCTGCATCTGGCCGCCGCGGGAGAACTGGCGGCCGTTATGGCAGACAAAAAATTGACGGGTATTGCTTATGAAACCATTCAGCTTCCGAACGGCTCGCTGCCCCTGCTCACGCCAATGAGCGAAGTGGCGGGCAGGATGGCGGTGCAGGTCGGCGCGCAGTTTCTCGAAACGTTTCACGGAGGCAGGGGCGTGCTGCTCGGGGGCGTTCCGGGCGTTCCGCCCGCGGAAGTGATGATTGTCGGCGGAGGCGTCGTCGGCACCAATGCCGCCAAGATGGCTTTGGGGCTGGGTGCCCACGTGGTGATCCTCGAACGGAGTCTGGACCGGATGAGATATCTTGATGATATCTTCAACGGAAGGATCAGCACCATGATGTCGAATCCGCACAATCTTTTAAATGCGGCGCAGCGTGCCGATTTGCTGATCGGCGCCGTGCTGATTCCTGGTGCGCGGGCACCTAGATTGGTGACGGAGGAAATGGTCAAGCAGATGAAAAAAGGCGCGGTTATCGTCGATGTGGCCGTGGACCAAGGGGGCTCGATCGAGACAATCGACCGGTCGACCACACACAGCGATCCGACGTATGTCAAACACGGCGTCATTCATTATGCGGTAGCGAACATCCCGGGAGCGGTTCCCCGCACCTCCACGTTCGCCCTGACCAATGCCACCATGCCTTATGTGATGGAGTTGGCCAACAAGGGCTTCGATCGGGCAGTCAAAGAAAATATGGCCCTGAGAATGGGGGTCAACACGTATCGGGGGCAGCTGACTCATCCCGCGGTTGCGGAGTCCGTTCAATTGCCTTACACGCCTTTGGATCATATGCTTTTTTATCATGCGTAGAGTTCTGATCTTCATATTGCTTGGACAGAAATCATATGTTATCCCTGAGGGGGTACGTGCATATGATTTTTTCCCTGCAAAAATGGTTGAAACGAGCCAAATTCATCCTGCTTTTTTTGGTCATGACGGTTATGCTGCACCATTTTTCTGTATGGATTTCCGCTTGGATGGATCCGGTTTACCGTTATAAAACCCCTTCCAACCGGGCAGTCAAGGCTTTCAAGGACGGCAGCGGATGGGATGGCTCTTCCTTGGCCGACAGGCTCATTTTTTATTATTGGTATGGAGAATAACGCTTCCCGCAAGCTGGATGACAAAAGCAGGAATACGGAGCATCGGCGTTGAATCAAATGAAAGCGGCAATCACGACATTGAGGAAGGGCTTGAGTTGGGAAATGATGAATCAACTGCAGGCGTTTATTCATTATCTTTCCGTGGAAAGGGGACTGGCGAGGAATACGCTGGAGTCCTACGAGAGAGATATTACGCACTATCTTGAATACCTGAAAACACTCGGCGTTTCGTCGCTTCAGCAGACCGCCAAATCGCACATTACAGGATATATGTTGAAGCTGAAGCAGCTGGGGCGGGCATCTTCCACAATGTCCCGCAATATGGTGTCGATTCGCGCGTTTTATCAGTTTCTGGTACGGGAAAGATTGCTGGAAAAAGACCCGTCCCTCAACATGGAAGTTCCGAAGCTGGAAAAAAGGCTACCCAAGGTGCTCTCCGTTGATGAGGTCGAACGTCTTCTGGAAGCCCCCGTGATATCAAATGCGGGCGGGATGCGGGACAAAGCGATGCTGGAGCTTTTGTATGCGACGGGCATTCGGGTATCCGAATTGATCTCGCTGGATGTGGACGATGTGAATTTGGCGATGGGATTTGTGCGCTGCACCGGCAAAGGCTCGAAGGAACGGATCATTCCGATCGGCAAAATCGCTTCCCGCTGGTTGAATGATTACATACAGGGCATGCGTCTGAAGCTTTTAAAAAAATCGAAGGCGGAGCCGGCGCTGTTTGCCAATCATTTGGGGACAAGGATGACCCGCCAGGGCTTTTGGAAAATCATTAAAAAATACGCGTTGGAATCGGGAATACATAAGGAAATCACGCCGCATACGCTGAGGCATTCATTCGCCACCCATCTGTTGGAGAACGGGGCTGATCTGAGAGCGGTTCAGGAAATGCTCGGTCATGCGGACATATCGACGACGCAGATTTACACACACGTCACAACGAAAAAAATGAAGGAAGTCTACGACATGACGCATCCCCGGGCAAAGATCAAGTAATCCGGCGAACCGAATAACGTGAGAACAGGAGCGATACGATGCGGTTTCAACGAATATGCCTGATTGTGCTGGACAGCGTCGGCATCGGCGAACTGCCCGATGCGGACCGTTTCGGGGACAAGGGCGCCCATACCTTGGGACATATAGCGGAGAAGGTGCCCGGTTTTTCCCTCCCGCATCTGCAGCGGCTCGGTCTCGGCAATATTGCCGAGCTCCGGGGAATCCCCCCGGCTGACGCGTCGCAAGCCTATTACGGAAAAATGGCGGAGGTATCTGCAGGCAAAGATACGATGACGGGCCACTGGGAATTGATGGGATTGAAAGTGGCCATTCCCTTTAAAACATATCCCCACGGCTTTCCCGAGCCGTTGATCGGACAGTTCGAACGGCAAACCGGGCGCAAGGTGATCGGCAACAAACCGGCTTCCGGAACGGAAATCATTGCCGAGCTGGGAGAAGAGCAGATGAAAACCGGGAGCTGGATCGTCTATACTTCGGCCGACAGCGTATTTCAGATTGCCGCCCATGAGGACGTTATCCCCCTGGAGGAATTGTATCAGGCCTGCGCCATAGCCAGAAAGCTGACGCTCGCCGACGAATTTGCGGTCGGCCGTGTCATTGCCCGGCCCTATATCGGACAACCCGGGGCATTTACCCGAACGGCCAACCGTCACGATTATGCCGTAAAGCCGCCTGGAAAGACCGTCATGAACCGGCTGAAGGAAGCGGGCTTGGATTGTATTGCCGTCGGCAAGATCAACGATATTTATTCGGGGGAAGGGGTTACCGAAGCTTTTCCCGTGAAAAGCAACGCTGACGGAATCAACCGCACGGCGGCGCTGCTGAACAAGGATTTCAAAGGCCTGCTGTTTACCAATCTCGTCGATTTTGATTCGCTATACGGCCACCGGCGAAATCCGCAAGGATATGCCGCCGCGCTGATGGAGTTTGACGCGGCCTTGCCGGAAATCATGAGCCGGATCGGTGAAAGCGATTTGTTGATCATTACGGCGGATCACGGCAATGACCCGACTCATTCGGGGACGGACCATACACGGGAATACGTGCCCTTGATCGTTTGGAGTCCAGCATTCCGCCAAGGAGCTTCATTAGGCGTCCGTCCGACCTTCTCCGATTTGGGCGCGACGGTGGCGGAGAATTTCGGGGTGTCGCCGGCGGAAAACGGAACGAGCTTTTTGCAGGACTTGCAATGAACGCTGGATGACGGAGGAGCCTAAATGTCAGTGCCCATAGAACTAGCCGAGCAGCGCACAAAAATATTGGAGGCAAGCCGTTATGTTCTGTCCCGGATCAAGCATCCCCCAGCAATCGCCTTGATTCTCGGATCCGGCTTGGGGGGGCTTGCCGACTCTGCAGAAGAGTCTACCGCCATGCCCTATGAACAGATTCCTCATTTTCCCGTATCTACCGTTGAAGGGCATGCGGGAGTGCTCGTCAGCGGCAAAATCGGCGGTGTGAATGCGATCTTCATGAAAGGGCGATTTCATCTGTACGAGGGACATCCGCTGGAGTCGGTCACGTTCCCGATCCGGGTGATGAAGGCGGTCGGCATTCGCAAGCTGCTGGTCACCAATGCCGCAGGGGGAGTGAATGCCGATTTTCAGCCGGGAGATTTGATGCTGATTCGGGATCACATCAATTGGATGTACCGCAATCCGCTGATCGGCCGGAATGATCCGGAGTCCGGCGTGCGGTTTCCGGACATGTCCGAGGCTTACAGCGCATCGTTTCGATCATCCGTCCGGCAATGGGCGGGACTGAACGGCTTTTCCTTGCGCGAGGGCGTTTATGCAGGATTTTTGGGGCCAACATACGAGACTCCCGCGGAAATCCGCATGGCGAGGAAGCTTGGCGCCGACGCCGTGGGCATGTCCACGGTGCCGGAAGTCATCGCGGCCAGACACGCCGGATTCGAAGTGCTGGGCATATCCTGCATCACCAATATGGCCGCGGGAATTCTCGATCAGCCGCTTTCCCACGAAGAAGTTATGGCGACGGCGGATCGGGTAAAGGATGATTTCGCCCGCTTGGTGAAGGGAATCATTCCGCTGATGGAGGATACGCAGAAAGGAGAATGAATATGAATCCGACGAGTTCCTATCCGGAGCAAATTGAAGAGGCCGCACGGTTTATGAAAGACCGAATCAGCAAATATGCATACTCCGGGAGCGGGGATGAACGGTTTGAACCAGCCGTCGGCTTGATTCTCGGGTCCGGTCTGGGTGATTTGGCGGACCAAGTGGAGTACCCCCTGTTCATCCATTACGGAGACATCCCGCATTTTCCCGTTTCCACGGTGGAGGGCCACGCCGGCAGATTCGCGATCGGACGCCTGGAAGGCAAGAATGTCATCGCGATGCAGGGGAGACTTCATTATTATGAAGGATACCCGATGAAAAAAGTGGTTTTTCCTGTATATGTCCTGCGGCAGCTCGGCATCCGCTCATTGATCGTCACCAATGCGGCAGGCGGAATGAATCGTTCGTTCAAGCCGGGAGACTTGATGCTGATCAAGGACCATATCAATTTTACGGGAGACAATCCGCTGATCGGACCCAATTTCGATCAATTGGGCGTAAGGTTTCCGGATCTTTCGGAAGCGTATGACCGCTCTTTTAGGGAATTGGCTCGCAGGGTCGGGGAGGAGATTGAAGATGCGGACGGTCATCCGCTGAAGCTCCAGGAAGGGGTATATTGCGGGATCAGCGGGCCCTCGTATATGACGCCGAGTGAGTTGAAAATGCTTGCCCTGTTGGGCGGGGATGCCGTCGGCATGTCCACGGTGGCGGAAGTCATAGCTGCACGCCATGCCGGCTTGAGAGTGCTGGGCGTATCTTGCATCACCGACATGGCCGTCGGGGATGAGCTCGAACCCCTGACCCATGAGCAGGTCATGGAGGTTGCAGAGCGCACAAAACCCAAATTCACGTCATTGATTCGCGCTTTCCTGAGGAACGTAGAAAAGGCGGATGCAGGATTGTCATAAAAAATTCACCCTTTGATCAACAAGATGTTGAAAATGGTGTGCGAAGTTTTGTAATATATTGAATGTAATTTCATTACATAGGGGGATACTCATGCAAAAGTACCTGATGGTCATTCTGATTACGGCTGCTGCGATTTTCGGTATCGTTGCGATGATTGCTCAGACACCTAAAAGCAATGAAGAGCTTGCCAAGGAACAGAAGAATCAATTGAGAATTTCGGCGACCAACTTCCAATTCGACAAACCGGAATATCATGTCAAGCAGGGCTCCAAATTGACGGTTGTGCTTGTCAATAAAGAAGGAATCCACGGTTTGGGAATCCCTGATTTAAACGTTAACCTGCAAGGAGACAAATTGCAGCAGGAAGTGACTTTTGACAAACCGGGAACGTTCGACATGCATTGTATCGTAATGTGCGGTGCCGGACATGCGAATATGAAATCGAAGCTGGTTGTCGATCCGTCTTAAAGCAAGACTTGCGGAGAGATCGGGGTTTGACGGCGGAAAAAAGCTGGAACACAACATGGGGAGCGCGGACTGCGTTCCTTTTTTGTTGCGGAAAAATGATAGATCCGGGGTGATGATGATGAGAACTGTCGATCTGATTGAGAAAAAACGCGACGGTCATGAAATGACGGCGGAGGAGATCCAATATTTGATTCGGGAATACAATGCGGGACGCATCCCTGATTACCAGATGTCGGCCTGGGCGATGGCGGTCTTTTTCAGAGGGATGTCCATTCGGGAGACGGCTGATCTGACGCTGGCGATGGCCAACTCGGGCGATGTGATGGATCTGGGTCCTATCCACGGCATCAAGGTGGATAAGCACAGCACCGGCGGCGTAGGAGACAAAACCACGCTGGTGCTCGGTCCGCTTGTCGCGGCAGCAGGTGTTCCCGTAGCGAAAATGTCGGGCAGAGGGCTGGGGCATACCGGGGGAACAATCGATAAGCTTGAGTCGATTAAAGGGTTTGCCGTGGAACGAACGCGGCAGGACTTTATTCTGCAGGTGAATGAATGCGGTTTGGCGGTCATCAGCCAATCGGGAAATATAACGCCTGCAGACAAAAAATTATATGCGCTTCGCGATGTAACGGCCACCGTCAATTCGATTCCGCTGATTGCCAGTTCGGTCATGAGCAAAAAGATCGCTTCAGGCGCCGATGCCATTGTGCTGGACGTCAAAACGGGCAGCGGAGCTTTCATGAAATCGCTGGATGAAGCCGTTAAGCTGGCGCAGGCGATGGTGAATATCGGAACGCAGGTCGGTCGGGAAACGATTGCGCTGATCAGCGAAATGGATCAGCCGCTGGGCTTTGCCGTCGGGAATGCGTTGGAAGTCCGGGAGGCGATTGAAACGCTGCAGGGCGGAGGGCCGGAGGACCTTAAGCTGCTGTGCTTGGCTCTGGGCGCATACATGCTGGTATTGGGCAAGAAAGCGTCTGGCCTCCAGGAAGCAAAGGATCGGCTGCAGGAGCTGCTTGTTAATGGTCTGGCGCTTGAAAAATTCAGCGAATTTATCAGTGCTCAAGGCGGGGATGCCTCGGTTGCCCAAAATCCTGATCTGCTTCCGTCCGCCGGCAGGCAGATCGAAATCAGCGCAGGAGCTTCCGGTTATGTGACTGCAATCAACGCGGAGGATATCGGTCTCGCTGCCATGATGCTGGGAGCAGGCAGGGAAACGAAGGATTCGGCGATTGATTTGAGTGTGGGCATAGTGCTGCGGAAAAAACTGGGCGATCCGGTCGTGATGGGTGAAGCGCTGGCGGTGCTGCATACGAACAGCATACGGAACGAAGCAGGAAATCATGATAAGAAGCACTCGGAAATTGAGCGGAAAGTACAAAAAGCATTTCAGATTTCTCCCCATCCTGCCCAGTTCAGGCCTTTAATCCATGCGGTTGTTACCAAGGACGGCATAAAAGAATGGAAGGATTTTTAAAAAAGCTGCTGAAACCAATGCTTCAATGTGAAGTCTTCAAGAACACCCCTGCATGCCGTTTTCATCACTTGCCCGTGCCATGAAAACGGCATGCTAATTTATAAAATTCACAGGGTTCAAAATATCTGCAGTTCATTCAGGAGTTTTTCGAAAAGACATATCCGGTTCTATAACCCAATTTATCTCCTCCTTTTGGAATAATTTTCATATCTATGGTCAACAATGAGTTTAAGAACCTTGTTGCCTAATGAGACGGAGGAGGGCGGAGTTAATATGTTCCGAAAACACATTGCAAGTTTGTTGTCCATTCACTTATTAATCTTTGCATTTTTTCCTGCAGGCGCCTTTGCCAAGGATCAAGCGGAGAACAATCTGAATCTGGCGCCTAACGCCAAATCTGCAATTCTTATGGATGAAGACACGGGAACAGTCATCTATGAAAAAAACAGTCACGATCGTCTGCCGCCCGCCAGCATTACCAAAATTATGACCATGCTGCTTGTGATGGAGGCGGTCGACCAAGGCAAAATCAAGCTGGACGATAAAGTGACAGCCAGTGAGCATGCGGCTTCAATGGGAGGATCGCAAATTTTTCTTGAACCCGGCGAAGAAATGACCGTCAGAGAACTGCTCAAGGGAGTCGCCATGGCTTCGGGAAATGACGCTTCCGTAGCCCTGGCGGAAAAAATCGGCGGAACGGAAGAAATGTTTGTGCAGATGATGAATGAAAAAGCTCAGCAGCTTGGCATGAAGGACACGCATTTTGCCAACAGCAACGGGCTTCCCGCCGCCGATCATTATTCCTCGGCCTATGATATTGCGTTGATGTCCAGAGAATTATTGAAGTATCAAGGTGTTACCGAATTTACGGGGAAATATCAGGATTATTTGCGGCAAAATACGGACCGTCCGTTTTGGCTGGTCAACACCAATAAGCTGGTGCGCTTTTATTCGGGAGCAGACGGCTTGAAAACGGGTTATACCAGTCAAGCCAAGTTTTGTCTGGCCGCCACAGCCAAACGCGGAAATTTCCGGGTCGTTTCCGTCGTTATGGGAGAACCGAACACCAAAACCCGGAATGCGGAAGTTGCCCATATGCTGAACTATGCTTTTTCTCAGTATACCAATCTCCCAATTTTCAAAGCGGGTGAAAAAATCGGATCCATCACTGTGGAAAAAGGAGATCCGGTCAATATTCCTTTGGTGGCCAAGCATCAGTACAGCATGCTTGTGAAAAAAGGGGAAAATCCGGAACAATTCCGTCATGAGCTGAACATTGATGAAAATTTGAAAGCCCCTATCCAGCTTGGCCAGCAGGTCGGCAAGCTTGAAATATACAAAGACGACAAGCTTGTCAAAGAGTTTCCGATTGAATCGCCCGTTGAAGTGAAGAGGGCCGGCTGGTGGGCTGTGTATAAAAGAACGTTAAGCAAATTGTTCTTTATCGACCGCCAGGACGATACCGAATCCGAATAAAATAATTGCATAAAATGTCTACTTATGGCTATTTATTTCTAGTTTTGTCATTCGGCAGGAAATGTTTTTTGAGGCGTAGAATTGTTTGATCATGAGTGGGAGAGGGAGTGAGAATTATTCATGAGTCTGCAAATTGAAATTGAACATTTCCGCAGCGCCGTGATTGTAAGATTGAGGGGTGAGCTGGATCATCATACAGCTGAGACCGTCAAAACCAAGATGGAGGATGCCATGATGAAAGCAAACAGCCGTTATATCATTCTCAGTCTGAAGGAACTGGATTTTATGGACAGCTCGGGATTGGGCGTTATTCTCGGACGCTATAAGCAGATCTCGGGTAAAGGCGGCAGAATGGTGGTCTGCGATGTCAATCCGGCCATTCATCGCTTGTTTGAAATGTCAGGGCTGTTCAAAATTTTGACCCTTGAGGATAACGAGGAAACAGCGCTTTCCAGATTGGGGGTCGTATCATGAACTGCCAAAATTTCATGACATTGTCGTTTGCCAGCAGGTCTGAAAATGAATCATTCGCCAGGGTTGCCGTGGCGGCATTCGTCTCTCAGCTGGATCCTACCCTGGAAGAATTGACAGATATCAAAACCGTGGTTTCCGAAGCCGTTACCAATGCTGTCATCCATGGATATGAGAATCAACCGGACGGCGTTGTGACCATTGAAGCGTGCATCGAAGAGGACCAGGTGCGCATTACCGTTGAAGACAACGGACAGGGGATCGAGGATATCGATCTGGCCAAGCAGCCCCTCTATACTTCAAAGCCTGAGCTCGAACGCTCGGGGATGGGGTTTACCATCATCGAGAATTTCATGGATGAGGTTGAAGTCGTTTCCGAACCGGGAAAAGGAACCAAGTTAATGATGGTCAAGCGGATCAAATCAAAAAAAGCATTATTTAATTAGGGGATGAGCCATGGATGTGGATCTGAAACATGCCTCTCACAGTTACTTGGATGATGATGAGGTCAAAAGGTTGATCGCTCTCAGCCAGTCGGGGGATCATGTCGCCAGGGACACCTTGGTCAACTGCAACATTCGGCTGGTATGGTCCGTCGTACAGCGTTTTTTGAACCGGGGCTACGAACCGGAAGATTTGTTTCAAATCGGCTGCATCGGTTTGCTGAAGTCCGTTGATAAATTCGACCTGTCCTATGATGTCAAATTCTCAACCTATGCCGTCCCCATGATTATCGGGGAAATCCAGCGATTCTTAAGGGATGACGGTACGATTAAGGTCAGCCGCTCGCTTAAAGAAATGGCCAACCGTGTTCGTAAGACGAAGGATGAGCTATCCAAAAAGCTCGGCCGCTTACCGACAATCAAAGAAGTTGCGGATGAGCTGCAAGTTTCGCCGGAGGAAATCGTGTTTGCTCAGGAAGCGAATAAGCCGCCATCCTCAATCCATGAAACGGTTTTTGAGAATGACGGCGATCCGATTACGCTGATCGATCAAATTGCCGATGATTCTCAGGAAAAATGGTTTGACAAGCTGGCGCTTCACGAGGCGATCGGTTCCTTAAGCGAACGCGAGAAGCTGATCGTCTATCTGCGGTATTTCCGTGACCAAACGCAATCGGAGGTGGCCAACAGGCTCGGCATTTCACAGGTTCAGGTTTCCCGGCTGGAAAAGAAAATTTTGCAATCCATTAAAGACCAGATAGCGCAATGACTATCCGGTCCTTTTTTTTTGCATAATAACCTTATCAGGAACTTGCCGGGAGTGATGTGAGATGCAGGAAAATCCCGCCCCGACCCTTTATCTTCGTTTGCGAAAAAAAATGAAAACCGGACAGGGCCAAGAGATTACGCTGGGGCAGGTTGCTCAGCTTATCGCAGATCCGGAATACGAGCAGGACTTGAGAGCGATGCAAATATATCGGCCCTCGGCCCGGGACGGCAATCTCGTTTTGATCGATATGATGATGATCGTCGCCAAGGTCAAGGAACGCTTTCCGTTCATGTCCATCGAGCATTTCGGAGAACCTCACGTGCTCGTTGAAATTGCCGGGAGCCGCATGCGGCGACCTTCATATGTTCTGCTTTTTTTCACATGGCTGCTTTTGTTCATCGGTTCCGGCTTGGCCATCATGAATTTCCATGCGGATGTCGATATGGCGGTAGCGCACCGGAGAATTTACGAACTGGTTACCGGACATAGGGTCAAGCATCCCTACCTTTTGCAGATTCCGTATTCATTCGGCATAGGCGCTGGGATGATCTTGTTTTTTAACCACTTGTTCAAGAAAAAAATCAATGAAGAGCCCAGCCCGTTGGATGTGGAAATTTTCACGTATCAGGAAAGCGTCCATCGCTATGTGATTACCGAAGAATACGGCAAACTGAATTCGCCGGAGAGGGATTCGTCTTGAGCGGTTTATTGCCCGGAGGAGCGGTCGTGATCATCGGCTTGGCCTGGGGGGTGGCCGTGGGCAGCGGATTGGTGGCGTTTTTGGCTGTTTTGGGAGTGATTCCGAGATTGGCGCAGATTACGCGTTCAACCATGAACGTCCGCATGTATGAAGCTGCCGTTATTGTCGGCGCGGTTTTTTGGACCGTCGTTGACTTGTTTGATATCAGGTTTGCGTTTTCCCCTGTGGGCACCGCATTGATCGGTCTGCTTGCCGGAGTTTTTGTGGGCATGCTGGCCGCCGCGCTGACGGAAGTGCTGAATGTGCTCCCCATTATGGCCAAACGGCTGCATATCGATGATTATGTCATCTGGCTGGTAATGGCGATGGTGATCGGCAAAGTTCTTGGCTCTTTGTTTGACTGGCTGGTGTTTCACAGCCTGATCTTGAGTGTAGGAGTGAGATCATGACGACCGACGTGCTGGACAAACCGGAAACGCAAGCAAAAGACGAAAAGCAGGGGGGCGATCCGTCCAAAGGTTCAGGAACCGCCAAGGACCGGAAGGAAACGCTCAGCAAAGAGGAATTGAAGCTGAAAAATACGGATGAAATATCCGGACGACTAAACAAGGATAAAAAGGTTCTGGAAGAAAAGGTCGGGGCCGAAACATCGTTTGACGTCATCTTGCGGGAAATGGTGTTTGGAACAAAACACTGTCTATTCTTTTATTTGAACGGGTTCGTCAAGGACGATGTGATGACGGAAATCATGAAGAGAATGAGTTATTTAAAAAGAGAGGAACTGGTGCCGAATACGCTCAAGCATTTCATTGAAGAATATATCCCGCACGTACAGGTGGAAACCGTCGACAACATGAATGATGTGGTAGACAAGGTATTGAAAGGCTCCAGCGCGCTGTTCGTCGAAAAAGAAACAAAGGCGATCATCATTGATGTGAAAACATATCCGGTTCGCTCTATCGACGAACCCGATTTGGAAAAAGTGGTCAGAGGCTCCAGGGACGGTTTTGTGGAAACGCTTCTGACCAATGTAACGCTCGTCCGGAGAAGAATTCGCGACCCGCGGTTGAAGCTGGAAGCCGTTCAGATCGGAAGACGCACGAAAACCGATGTCTGTATCGGCTATATTAACGACATCGCCGATCTGGATTTGGTTGAAGCGGTACGCGACAAACTGGCAAAAATCGATTTGGACGGCATTCCGCTGGCAGATAAGCAATTGGAGGAGGCATTGATTGAGAAAACCTGGAATCCGTATCCGGTTGTCCGCTATTCTGAGCGTCCCGATGTGGTGGCTAACCATCTGCTGGAGGGTCATGTCATTTTGTTTGTGGACACGTCTCCGAGCGTCATCATTTTGCCGACAACCTTTTTTCATCTCGTTCAGCATGCCGAGGAATATCGGGAAACTCCGTTTATCGGCACTTATGTTCGATGGATCCGATTCCTCGGCATATTTGCCTCGCTGTTTCTTTTGCCGATATGGTTTTTGTTCGTGATCCATCCTGAATTGAAACCGCCCGGGTTGGAGTTTCTCGGACCGCAAAAAGAAGCCCGCGTTCCGATTATCGTGCAGTTTTTCTTGATTGAAATCGGCGTGGACCTGGTTCGTTTGGCGGCAGTGCATACTCCCCAGCCGCTGGCGACGGCAATGGGACTCGTCGCGGCGATATTGGTCGGAAATATCGCGGTGGACGCCGGGCTTTTCGTCAACGAAGTGATTCTCTACATGGCTGCTGCAACGATCGGCATGTTCGCGACGCCGAGCTACGAATTGAGCATGGCCAATCGGATTGTCCGATTGATCCTGTTGCTGGCCGTGGCCATGTTTAAGGTTCCCGGACTTTTGGTGTCGAGCACGGTCATCTTCCTGATTCTCGCTTTTCAGCGCTCGTTTAATACCCCGTATATGTGGCCATTCATCCCCTTCAACGCCAAGGCGATGTGGACGATTCTGATCCGTCAGCCGATTCTCAGCATGAAGAAACGTCCGAGCATTACCAAGCCGAAGGACAATTCCAGGCAGCCCGCTTAAGTTTAAGAATGTTGTCAATCCTGCAGGGTTATGGTAACTTTAAATTATATTTTTCATCCGCCGCGATGCAGGAAAGGGGACTTTTTGTTTATGTATTTGCATGGAACAAGCAAAATCAACAGCAAGGGCCATTTGGAAATCGGCGGCTGTGATACGACGGAGCTCGTCGAAAAATTCGGCACTCCGCTTTATGTGATGGATGAAGCGCTGATCCGCCAAAGGGCGCGGGAATATATGGAGGCCTTTCGCGCTGCCGGGCTTGGTTTTCAGGTGGCATACGCGAGCAAGGCTTTCAGCGTGATGGCCATGTGCCGATTGGCCGATGAAGAAGGGCTGTCGCTGGATGTGGTGTCCGACGGCGAGCTGTACACCGCGTTGAAAGCGGGATTCCCTCCCGAACGGATTCATTTCCACGGCAACAACAAAACGCCTCAGGAAATCGCCATGGCCCTGGATGCCAAGATCGGCTATTTCGTGGTCGACAATTTCGTGGAAATGCAGCTGTTGAATCATATGGCCGGTGAAAAAGGTCAAAAAGTGAATGTTCTGCTGCGCATCACGCCGGGAGTGGAAGCTCACACGCATGAATATATTTCCACCGGCCAGGCCGACTCCAAATTCGGCTTCGATTTGGCCAGCGGCGCCGCCATGCAGGCAGTTGCGGAAGTTTCGGAGCTTGGAAATCTTCATCTTCTGGGGGTTCACTCGCATATCGGTTCGCAGATCTTTGAGGTGGAAGGCTTCCGGATGGCGGTGGAGAAGGTTGCGGGCTTTGCGGCCAAGGTACGCGATGAATTGAATATCGTGTTCAAAGTCGTCAATCTCGGAGGAGGCTTTGGCATACGCTACGTTGAGGGTGACACGCCGCTGCCGATCGCTCAGTATGTTCGTGCAATGAACGATGCCATCCGCACGTACTTCGGCTCCTATGATTATCCGCTGCCGGAAATTTGGGTTGAGCCGGGCCGCAGCATGGTTGGCGATGCGGGTACAACGCTTTATACAATCGGCACGTACAAGGACATCCCGGGCGTTCGCAAATATGTCGCCGTCGACGGCGGCATGACCGACAATCCGCGTCCGGCGCTGTACGAGTCCCGTTATGAAGCGATACTGGCCAACCGGGCGGAGGATCAGACCGAAGAAGTGGTTTCGATTGCCGGAAAAGCTTGCGAGAGCGGAGACATGCTGATCTGGGATCTTTCCTTGCCCAAGGCCAATCCGGGAGATTTGCTCGCCGTATCCTGCACCGGAGCCTACAATTATGCGATGGCCAGCAACTATAACCGGATTCGCAGGCCGGCGGTTGTTTTTGTGAAGGATGGACAAGCGGATCTGGTCGTGCGCCGCGAATCCCACGACGATATCGTGGGCAATGACGTTATTCCGGAGAGACTGCAAAAACGCGAGCTTGTCAAATAATAATTTGCAAATTTTCAGGATAGAAGGGAGTTCATCCATTTGAGCAAATATGGAAAAATCGAACTGGAAAAAGGCGGGGAAGTGTTGATCCGCTTTTTCCCGGAAGAAGCGCCGAATACGGTTGCCAATTTTGAAAAGCTGGCCAATTCCGGTTTCTACGACGGGCTGAGCTTTCACCGCGTCATCCCGGGATTTGTCGCACAGGGCGGCTGTCCCGTCGGCAACGGTACCGGCGGAGCCGGGTATGCCATTAAATGCGAAACGGCGACAAACACCAGCAAGCATGAGCGGGGAACGCTCTCGATGGCTCATGCCGGCAGAGACACGGGAAGCAGCCAGTTCTTTATCTGCTATCAGCCGCAGCCTCACCTGAACGGCGTCCATACCGTTTTCGGCCAGGTCGATAAGGGAATGGAGCATGTCGATGCGATCCGCCCCGGCGACAAAATGAAATCCGTAAAAGTGTGGGACGAAGAATGAGCGATTCGCTCCTTTGCATCCAAGTTCTTGCCGTATTTGCTGGACATGTTCGATGCAAATTTGTATAATGTTCACATAGAATTTCCTTCGGGGCAGGGTGGGATTCCCAACCGGCGGTGATCGGTGAAGCTGTTTTAGCTCGCCGTCAGTCCGTGACCCGGCTGCCAAGTGTTGGCGGACGGTGGACCTGGTGCAACTCCGGGACCGACAGTATAGTCTGGATGGGAGAAGGAAAACGCGAACATAAACTTCATTTATTTGTTAATTTTTTCACATGAAGTTGCAGCCGGAAACGGGAATGGCCGAAAACCGTCCCTCTTTCGGTATCATGCTCATCCTCTCCATATCAGCCCCTTTACTATGGTAAAAGGGGCTTTTCTTGTACTTTCCGGCCCGAAACGAGAAGCAATTGTTTGACCAGGGGGGGAGTTTATCAATGCAAGCCATCAACGATGAAACGTATATGCGCCTGGCTTTGCAAATGGCTGAGCAGGTTCAGGGGCAGACTGGCATCAATCCTGCCGTCGGCTGTGTGATCGTCAAGGATGGAAGGATTGTCGGTCTCGGCGCGCATCTGAAGCGCGGGGAACCGCATGCGGAGGTTCATGCGTTGAACATGGCCGGCGCCCATGCCGCCGGAAGCACGGTGTATGTAACGCTGGAGCCCTGCTCGCATTACGGATTGACGCCCCCATGCAGCGACCGCCTCATAGCCGAAAAGGTAAGGAGGGTGGTCATCGCCGCTGTAGATCCCAACCCCCGGGTTTCCGGAAGCGGTGTCAGACGACTGAGGGAAAACGGACTCGAAGTGGAGACCGGATTGCTCGAAAAAGAAGCCGATGCGCTAAATGAGGCATTTCGCAAGCACATTCTTACCGGTCTCCCGTTTGTTTCGATGAAGACGGCCAGCACGCTGGACGGGCGAATCGCCAGCCGTACGGGCGACAGTCGTTGGATTACCAACGAATCGGCACGGGAATTTGTGCATGTGCTGAGGCACAAGCATCAAGCCGTGATGGTAGGTGTGAATACAGTGCTGGCCGACAATCCGAAGCTGACGACTCGGTTATCTGTGCCGGGCTTGAATCCGATTCGGATTGTCGCCGATTCCCGTCTGCAGACGCCGGAAACCGCTGAAGTCCTTGCCGACCCACAGGCGAAGACGATTTTGCTTGCGACTGCGGCGGCTCCGGAGGACAAACGCCGCCGTTTGGAGGAGCTTGGCGCGGAAGTGCTCGTATGCGGCGACGGGGAGAAAGTCGATCTGCGGGCGGCCATGCGGCTTTTGGGGCAAAAAGAGATCGGTTCGATCCTGCTGGAAGGCGGCGGACGTTTGAACGGGGCCATGCTGGAAGCGGGCCTGGTGGACAAGGTTTACTTGTTTTTTGCCCCGAAAATAATCGGCGGCTTCGCAGCTCCGTCCAATATCGCTTTTTCCGGCTTTGAGCGGATGGCGGATGCCATCAGGCTGGAAGAGGTCCGTTATGAGCAGTTCGGCGACAACTTCTGCGTCATCGGCCGGCCGCGCTATGCCGACGCTGGAGATGAGGATTATGGCGAGGAGGAATGATTTCATGTTTACGGGGATTATTGAAGAAATCGGGCGTCTGAAAAGCATGGATAAGAAAGGGCAGACCCTGGTGCTGACGATCGGCGCGGACAAAGTGCTTGAAGACATTGCCGCAGGCGACAGCATTGCGGTGAACGGAGTCTGTTTGACGGCGGTCTCCTACGACCGCAATTCGTTCACCGTCGATGTCATGCCGGAGACCTATCGGCAGACCAATCTGCGGGACTTGTCCCCGGGCAGTCCGTTGAACCTTGAGCGGGCAATGGGAGCAAACGGCCGCTTCGGAGGACATATCGTGCAGGGGCATGTGGATACCACCGGCGCGATATTGGAACGCAGACCGGAGGAGAATGCCGTGGTTTTCACCATACGGCCGTCCGACCCCGGAATCATGAAGTTTGTGATTCCGCGCGGCTCCATCTGCATCGATGGCATCAGCCTGACCGTGGTCGATGTGCGGAACGGAACGTTCAGCGTTTCGATCATCCCGCATACGCTGTCGGAAACGGTTCTCCAGTACAAGCATAAAGAAGCTGCAGTCAATATCGAATGCGATCTGGTGGGCAAATATATCGATCATCTGCTGCATTACCGCCAAGAGGAAAGTGGCAAGGGCGGCAGGGCACCCATTACTGAAAGCTTCCTTGCCGAACACGGCTTCATCTAATTAAAAAAGGGGATGAGCGCATGTCCGAACAATTCAAACTGGATCCCATTGAAGAGGCCATATATGACTTGATGCTTGGCAAAGTCATCATCGTGGTCGACGATGAAGATCGGGAGAACGAGGGGGATTTTATCGCCCTGGCCGAAAAAGCGACACCTGAAATCATCAATTTTATGATCACTGAAGGAAGAGGGCTCGTATGTGTCCCGATTACGCCGGAGCGGGCCGAGGAATTGGATCTTCCGCCGATGGTCGCGCAAAATTCCGATTATTTCGGCACCGCGTTTACCGTGTCCGTCGACCACCGGACAACGACGACCGGCATTTCCGCGTATGAAAGATCAATGACTATCAAGGCGATGATCGATCCGAATACGAAGGCCCAGGATTTCCGCAGGCCCGGCCATATTTTTCCGCTGATCGCCAAAAAGGGCGGGGTGCTGCGCCGCACGGGACATACGGAAGCGGCGGTCGACCTTGCCCGGATGTGCGGTTCTTATCCGGCGGCGGTCATCTGCGAAGTAATCAAGGAAGACGGCACGATGGCACGCTTGCCGGATCTGCAGCTAATCGCCAAGAAGTATGATTTGAGGCTGATTTCGATCCGCGATCTGATTCATTACCGCAACGAGAAGGAGAAGCTTGTCAAACGTGAAGTTGAGGTGAAACTGCCGACCGATTTCGGTGTGTTTACCGCAATTGCTTATTCCAATGAAGTCGACGACAAAGAGCATGTCGCTCTGGTCAAGGGCAAAATTGACGAAAACGAGCCCACGCTCGTGCGTATGCACTCTGAATGTCTTACGGGCGACGTGTTTCATTCCCATCGGTGCGATTGCGGCCCGCAGCTGGCGGCCGCTTTGAAGCAGATTGACGAAGCCGGCTCGGGAGTGCTCGTGTACCTCCGGCAGGAGGGCAGAGGAATCGGGCTGATCAATAAATTGAAGGCTTACGAGCTTCAAGAGCAGGGATTGGATACGGTGGACGCGAATATTAAATTGGGGTTTGCTCCCGATCTGCGCGATTACGGGATCGGCGCGCAAATTCTGAAGGATCTCGGGATTCGCAAAATCCGCCTCCTGACGAATAATCCGCGCAAAATCATCGGCTTGGACGGCTACGGGCTGCAGGTGGTTGAACGGGTACCGCTGCAGGTGGCCGGGAACGAGGAGAATAAGTATTATTTGGAGACTAAGCAAGCCAAATTGGGCCATTTGCTGAACTTGAATGACGGAAGAAAATAACAATCACTGCATAAGGAGAAGTGGAAGATGACGAAAGTGTACGAAGGCCATCTGATATCGAAAAATCTCAAATTCGGCATCGTGGTGGGGAGGTTCAATGAATTCATCAGCAGCAAGCTGCTGTCCGGCGCGTTGGATGCTTTAAAGCGCCACGGAGCGGAGTCGGACGATATCGAAATCGCTTGGGTTCCCGGCGCCTTCGAAATTCCGCTCGGCGCCCGGAAAATGGCGGAAAGCGGAAAATATGATGCGGTGATAACTTTGGGCGCAGTCATTCGCGGCTCCACCCCGCATTTTGAATACGTCAGCAGCGAGGCCGCCAAAGGAGTTGCCGCGGTCAGCCAGCGTACTGGAATTCCCGTTATCTTCGGGGTACTGACGACCGATTCCATCGAGCAGGCGATCGAAAGGGCAGGAACGAAAGCCGGAAACAAGGGCTGGGAAGCCGCAACAACGGCTATTGAAATGGCCAATTTAATGAAACAATTCGAAGAATTCAAAGAGTAAATTCGGGGGAAAAGGATGCCCATTCTCTATAGGCTGGAATCTTTCGAGGGGCCGCTTGACCTGCTGCTGCATCTGATCGACAAAGCGGAAATCGATATATACAATATTCCCATCAGCGAGATTACCGATCAGTATCTGGAATATGTGAACGCCATGCAGGAACTGCAGCTGGATGCGGCCAGCGAGTTTCTTGTCATGGCCGCCACGCTTTTGTCGATCAAAAGCAGGATGCTGCTGCCGAAGCCGCCGGTCATCGACATCGAAAGCGAGGACTATGATCCCGATTTGGATCCCCGCGCCGAATTGGTGCAAAAGCTGATCGAATACCGGAAATTCAAGGCGGTCTCAGAGTTTTTACGGGAGCAGGAACTGCGGCGGAGCCTGATTTATTCCAGAGAGCCCGTCGATCTGACGCCGTATGCTGTATCCGTTTCGGAAAATCCGGTCAAGGGCTTCAGCACGTTCGATTTGATCGTCGCTTTTCAAAAGGCGCTCCGAAAAGCCTCGAGCCGGGACAGAGTGGCCAAAATTGAACGGGATGAGATTTCCATTAAAGACCGTCTGGATGAGATTGTTACATCCCTTTATGCTCAAGACGGGAAGCTGCTGTTTTCGGATTTCTTTTCGCCTGAGGCGACCCGCCGTGAGGTAGTGGTTACTTTTTTGGCTATTCTGGAATTGATGAAAATGCGCAAAATTCTATGCTATCAGCACCGGCTTTTTGAAGATATCGTGATTGAACTGAGAAAGGAGGGGGAAGCCATTGGATGACTGGGAAGTGAAATCGGTGATCGAAGGTCTGCTGTTCGTTTCCGGCGACGAAGGGATCGATGCCAAGCAGATTGCCGAGGTGCTGGGGCAGGATGTGGACTGGGTGATCGATGTGCTGCATGATATGAAGGGTGACTTTTCCCGGCAGAAACGGGGAATTCAGATTCTTGAAATTGCGGGTTCATTCCAATTGACCACCCTGCCAGCGCATGCCTCCTATTTCGAGCGTCTGGCTGCTTCCCCCAGCCATGGAACCTTGTCTCAAGCGGCGTTGGAGACGTTGGCGATCGTTGCCTACAGGCAGCCGATCACGCGCGTGGAAATCGAGGACATTCGCGGCGTCAAATCGGATCGCGCGATTCATACCCTAGTGGCGAAAGAGCTGATTCAGGAAGTAGGCCGGGCGGAAGCGATCGGCAAACCGATATTGTACGGAACGACCAAATCGTTCCTCGATTATTTTGCGCTGAACAGTGTTGGCGATTTGCCCGATATTTCCGCTTTTGAGAGCAATGAAAATCTGGAGGAAGAGACCCGGCTGCTGTTTCAAAAGCTGGAAGAAAGACAAATTACGATCGATGATCTAACATGAATATTCCAAAATTCCCATAGGGGATACTAACCCAAGAATCGGCACCCGCGTGTGCCGGGCTTGGGTTTTTAATGTTGAACGGAGGATGCGCATGTACTGGATCGTAAGCCTCGGCTTGCTTGCCGTGTTGATCGTGTTGATCTGGATGAGCAGGATCACCATCAAATTGTTCTTTTCCAGAGAGCAGGACAACGATCGGCTGTACGCCGATTTCAGGGGATTATTCGGTTTGGCAAGATTCAGGTTTGAAGTGCCGGCCATTCGTTTCAAAAATTTGCAAAAAGGGGTGCGGTTGCAAAACGAATCCGCATGGCATGCGGGGAAAGAAACAATGTCGGAAGAGAAAGGCAAACAGCGGATCAACCGGGAGAAAATCATCCGGTATTACCGGGAGTTTAAAATGCTTGCCGATCATGTTTTTGATCTGCACGGTTGGATCAAGGATGTTCTTGTCAAGGTCAAATGCACCAGTCTTCGCTGGCAAACCTTCATCGGACTTGAGGATGCGGCCGATACGGCGGTTACCGCCGGGCTCATATGGGGATTGAAGGCTTCGATTCTCGGGTTTGCAAGCAAATATTTTTGCATGAAGGAGACTCCGGAATTCGCCGTAATTCCCCAGTTCACGCAGTTCCGGTTTTCTACGGAACTCCAATGCATATTTGAATTCCGCCTCGGCGTTGCCATTCAGGCCGGCCTAATTCTTTTGGTTCGTATAATGAAAGTGAAAGGCGGGCTGAAAACATGGCAGAATATCCTGTTCAAGGCCTGATTACAATCGGAATCCTCAAGATACATACTCGATGTCTTGGATGGGGATGATAAAAAGGGAAAATGAATAAGGCCATCGCCATAACATAAAAGGAGGATTGTCATGGCTGATCATCCAATTCAGGGTCTGATGCAAACGGCAATGGAAAACATCAAGGAAATGGTTGATGTGAATACGATTGTGGGTGATCCTGTTGAAACGCCGGACGGAAGCATCATTCTTCCGATTTCGAAGGTCGGTTTCGGATTCGCCGCGGGGGGCAGCGATTTTGTCGTCGAACGAGATGCCGAAGGAACGAACAAAAACGACCTCCAAAATGCAAAAGTAGCTTTGCCGTTCGGCGGCGGAAGCGGCGGCGGGGTATCAATCACGCCGATAGCTTTTCTCGTGGTTGGACAGTTCGGAGTCAAGGTCGTTCCGCTGGATAACAGCACGCATTTGTATGAGCGGATTATTGAATCGGCGCCGCAGGTCGTCGACAAGATTCAGAGCATGCTGAAGGGAAAAGGCGCCGCCGGAGGCGGGGTTCCGCAGGGCGTGAACGATCCCAATATTATGATGTAACGGCAAATCCAATAAATTTAAACCTGATTTTAAAACATTTCGACTCATATCCATGAGTCGATTTTTTTATAATGAAGGTATCAAAACTTATTGCTGCGGGAGAGGAAAACCATTATGGACAGGATTCAATTTCCGAAGAATTTTGTGTGGGGAACGGCGACAGCGGCCTATCAGATCGAAGGCGCGTATGACGAGGACGGAAGGGGAATGTCGATCTGGGATACTTTCGCGCATACGCCGGGAAAAACCTATAACGGACATACCGGAGATGTCGCCTGTGATAGCTATCATCGGCTGGATGAGGACATCGCGTTGTTGAAGGAGCTTGGCGTCCGCGCATATCGCTTCTCGATTGCCTGGCCGCGTATTCTGCCGGAGGGACGGGGAGACGTCAATGAAAAAGGCTTGGAGTACTACCACAAGCTGGTCAACCGGCTGCTGGTCAATGACATCGAGCCGTACTGCACGCTTTATCATTGGGATCTGCCGCAAAAGCTGCAGGAGTTGGGCGGCTGGAACAGCCGGGAAACCGTCGATGCGTTCGTCGAGTATGCGGAAGCGGTATTCGGCTCCCTGGGAAATAAAATTGGCAAATGGTTTACCATCAACGAGCCGTGGTGTGTGTCGTTTCTATCGCATTATCTGGGTGAACACGCTCCGGGGCTGCGCGATTTTCAGCTTGCGCTGAACGTCTCTCACCATGTGCTGTTGGCCCACGGACGGGTTGTCAAAAGGTTTCGCGAAAGGGGACTGGCAGGGGAAATCGGAATTGTCCCGAATGTGGAATGGTTTGAGCCATACAGCGCTAAAGAACAAGATGTTGAAGCCTGTGCGAGGCGTAACGGGCATTTCAACCAATGGTTTTTGGATCCGGTCCTTAAGGGACGGTATCCGGGATATATGCTGCAATGGTATGAGAAGCTTGGATATACCGTTCCCATTCAACAAGGGGATATGGATGAGATCAGCCAACCGATTGACTTTCTTGGGATCAACTATTATTCAGGGGGCGTCGGGAAGCACGCAGAGCAAGCCAATCTTTTGAAATTTGAGCCGGTGGACACGGGATTCTCCAAAACGGACATTTACTGGAATATCTTCCCAGAGGGTTTTTACCGCGTCTTAAGCTGGATCGATCGGGAGTACGGAAAAATCCCCATCTACATCACGGAGAACGGCGCTTGCTTCTACGGTGAATTCGATGGGGAAAGGAATCGGGATGCGCAGCGGATCGATTATTTGAAGAAGCATATGATTCAGTTGCACCGCTCGATCGAATCCGGAGTCAATATCAGGGGCTACTTCGTATGGTCGCTGATGGATAATTTCGAATGGGCTTACGGCTATTCCAAGCCGTTCGGTCTGGTGCATGTCGATTTCGACACGTTAAACAGGACGAAAAAAGACAGCTACTACTGGTACAAAAAATTCATCCGCCAAGGTTGGCTGCAGGTGTAGGCGTTTGTTGCGCCGTTATTTTACAAGATGCCGGGGATGGGCTTGATTTCCCCATCCAGATGAGGGATCAGCGAAAACCCCGGATTGAAGGTGAAGATCCGTTTGATTTGGTAGGTAATCAGCACGACCGCCGTTAAAGCCTCATTCAGGGAGAATCCGCAATCCGGACGTTCGATGAGCAATTGTCTTGCCTTGCGCTCGAATTCCGGATTTCCCGAAATGACCGCCAATTTATCTTTGCTGACCGACTTTTCAATGGTATTAAGAAAATAATCGGCGCTTGTATAGCCATAATGGTCCCTAAGCCACTGATGCGTGTCAAAAATAACATAATTCGTCGTAACCAGCTGCCGATCCAAATCGTCCAGCTCAAGAAACAGATTGCGGGCTTTGATATAGCTGGGATCGTCGGGATTCATAAAAGCCTTCAACGCGGTATCATCCAAAAAAACAGAGTGATGGTAATTCGTCATGCGGAATTCTCCTTTCTTTCAACATGCAAATTTTTGGACAGCGCATCGAGATATAATAACGGATTTTTTTCTTTCCGCTCAAGCGTCGCATGGAGATTGGATTGACCCTGTCTGCTCTTGACGTATTGTCCCAGAGCGTGATTGATGACAGCGCCGACCGTTGTTTGCTGTGCCTCCGCGATGTTTTCAAGCAGCTCGTATGTACGCGAATCCACTGTGATTCTTTTATTTTGATTGTCGCTATTTTTTGTCGAAGTGAATTGAGAAGCAATGGCTTTCATTTTTTGCAACTGGTTTTGGATGAAAGATTTGTATTCCGTCATCGAATCTTAACCTCCATTGTTCAAATGCGATACTTTCTATACCTATTCGTTAGGACTCGGGATTTTTAGGTCATGCCCTTAAAACTATCTTTTGATAAAAAGAGCATGATGTCGAAAATGGACGGCTATGAAGTTTGCCGCGAAACTTTGAAAAAATTTGATATTCTGATTATTATGTTAACGGCCAAGGCGGGGAGTTTGACCGCCGTTCTCGGATTGGAGCTTGGCGTCGACGATTATATGATGAAGCCTTTCAGTCCCAGAGAACTGGAAACAGGATTCTGGAGCTTCAGGTTCGCCAGCGTTAAGGACGCCGTCAGGCGTTTTTTTTGGGTTGATCCGCATGCGCGGTTTTACCCTATTTAAAGGACATAACCCGTCCTCCTCCGCATATATTATTTACAAAATGGGCTTATCCCAATGGACGAATTTTTATAATAGGAGGATAAGATGAGAAACCGTTTGCTGTCGTTATGTCTGGCCCTGCTCGTTTATTTCGCGGCGGCGCCGCTGACCTTTGCAGGCGCTCCGAATCCGCCTTCCATTCATGCCGAGGCGGCAGCTTTGATCGATGTGCAATCCGGAAAAATGCTCATGAGCCTGAACGGCAACAAGCGCATGCGGATCGCCAGTCTGACCAAAATTATGACGGCCATTGTGGCCATTGAGAAGGGGAACCTTTCGGACAAGGTGAAGGTCGGCCCCAGAGCCTTCGGGGTGGAAGGTTCATCGATCTATTTGAAAAAAGGAGAAGAGATGAGCCTGCAGAATCTGCTCTACGGCTTGATGCTGCGTTCCGGAAACGATGCGGCTGTGGCCATTGCCGAGCATGTCGGAGGGTCGGTTGACGGCTTTGTCTACCTGATGAATGAGGAAGCGAAGCTGATCGGCATGACGAATTCGCATTTTGTCAATCCCCATGGGCTGGACGCGCAGGATCACTATTCCACGGCGGATGATATGGCCAAATTGACGGCATATGCGCTGCGCAATCCGGTTTTCCGGGAAATCGTCAAAACGAAGGTCAAAACGGCCCCGAATCCGAATGAGCCGTGGGATTACAAGTGGCGCAACAAAAATAAAATGCTTACGCTGTACGACGGGGCCGACGGAGTCAAAACGGGCTATACGAAGCTGGCCCGGCGCTGTCTCTCGTCCTCGGCCACACGCAACGGGCAGCAGCTGGCCGTCGTCACGCTGGACGATTCGAACGACTGGGCGGATCATCAGCTGCTCTTGGATTACGGCTTCAAAAACTTCCCGGAAAGGGAAATCATCCGCAAAGGGCAGCTCGTGGAGAATACGAATGCCGTAGCGGCGCAAAGCTTTGTTTATCCGCTGGCGGACAGTGAAATATCCGGACTATCGCAAAAAACGGAGCTTTATGAGAAGCAATCGACCGCATACCGGTTAGGGGAAAAAGGCAGGGTGGTCTTTTATTTGGAGGGCCGGCAGATCGGCGCGGTTCCGCTGGTGGACCAATACAGTACCCGGCTGAACCTGACGGACCGGTCGGCATTGAATAAGGAAGCGGCTTCGGCTCCTTGGAGCGGATTTGCGCAAGTATGGGCGCAGCTGTTGAAAGCGCTGTTCACATTGAATCGGGAAAGCGGGTGATTCAATCCGATGGTCAATTTCATCTGGCTTTTTTTTATCGTATCCGGCGTTATTTTCGCGGCTGTCAACGGGAACATCGACACGGTCACGGAAGCGGCGTTTGACGGAGCCAAGACAGGTGTGACGGTCAGCTTCGGTTTAATCAGCATTCTGGTGATGTGGCTCGGCATTATGAAAATTGCCGAGGATGCGGGCCTGTTGAAAAAGCTCGGCATCCTGCTTGGTCCGATCATCCGCTTTTTGTTTCCGGATGTCCCCAAGAACCACCCCGCTATTGGCTATATTATGTCAAATATGAGCGCGAACATCCTGGGATTGGGAAACGCGGCCACGCCCATGGGCATCAAAGCGATGCAGGAGCTGCAAAAGCTGAACCCGGACAAAGACAAGGCGAGCCCGGCGATGTGCACCCTGCTGGCCATCAACACGGCCAGCATCACGCTGATTCCGACTACGCTGATCGCGATTCGGTTGAATTTTAATTCCGCCAATCCGGCGGAAATTGTGGGAACCACTTTGTTCGCCACGATCATCTCAACGGCCGCCGCGATCCTTCTTGACAGATATTATCGCTTCGTCAGCTCCAAACCCCCTAAATCGAAAGGATGATTCCAGTTGCTATCTGTCATCACGGCCATTTCCTCTTGGGCCATACCGGTCGTCCTGGTTTTCATCCCTTTATATGCCTCCTATAAAAAAGTCCCCGTCTATGAGTCCTTCGTCGACGGAGCGAAGGACGGCTTCGACACGGCTGTCCGGATTATTCCGCATTTGGTCGGGATGATGGTGGCGATCAGTATTTTTCGTTCCTCGGGCATGATGGATTTTTTGATCGGCTTCGTGCGGCCGCTTTTTGAACAACTCGGCGTGCCCGGAGAGGTTCTTCCCTTGGCCATTCTCCGGCCCATCACCGGGGCCGGTTCGCTTGCATTTACCACTGAATTGATCAAGCAGTTCGGTCCCGATTCGATGATCGGGAGAATCGCCTCGACGGTGCAGGGCAGCACGGATACGACGCTGTATGTGCTGACGGTTTACTTCGGCGCGATCGGCATCCGCAAAGCGGGCTACGCCTTGAAGGTCGGCTTGTTTTCCGATTTGGTCGGCTTTGCGGCGGCTGTGATTGTATGCATGTTTGTGTTCGGATAAAGCATGAGGCATGGAGGCATTAACTTGTGATTCTTGATGATGACGGGTATGATTAGGTTTGAGGTGACGTCAGAAATGGAAAGACTGCAAAAGGTGCTCGCCCAAGCCGGTGTGGCTTCGCGCAGAAAATGCGAGGAATTGATCCGGCAGGGCCGGGTTGAAGTCAATGATCTGAAGGTGATTGAGCTCGGGACAAAGGTCGATCCCCAGGTGGATATCATCAAAGTGGATGGACGAGCCATCAAAGCGCAAAAGCATATTTATCTCCTACTTAACAAGCCCAAGGGCGTCATTACCAGCGTCTCCGATCCGAAGGGCCGTAAGATCGTCACGGATTTTTTGAAGGATGTGAACGAGCGGGTATATCCGGTCGGGCGGCTGGATTATGACACGGAAGGCTTGCTTTTGCTGACCAATGACGGGGAATTCGCCTATCGGCTGATGCATCCCAGACACCATATTCCCAAAACCTATCTGGCTACGGTCAAAGGCGTTCCGCACGGTTCCGATCTGGAAAAACTGGCGAACGGGGTTATGTTGGACGACGGCATGACCGCCCCGGCGGAGGTGGAGTACCACGATATTGATCCGGAAAACAACACAGCGGTTCTGTCCATTACGATTTATGAAGGACGCAACCGGCAGGTTCGGCGGATGCTGGAGGCGATCCGCTTTCCCGTTGTCCGGCTCAAAAGAATCCGGTTCGGCTCATTGGGCTTGGATGGTCTTCAGCGTGGTAAATACCGCCATTTGACTCCCCAGGAAGTTAAAGATTTGATGAAGCCGATCTCTTAGACGTCCCAAGCCATTTTCTTATCGCCAGCGGAAGGTGAAAATGGCTGGCTGAAGCGTCTCTTGAAGAATTCACTTTGAATTGAGTTCAAGGTGACACATAATGTTCAAAAAGGGTAATTTAGAAACATTCTTTTTTCGCTATAATGAATTATGGATGGCTAAGCGATGCTGGCGGATCATGAATACGGGTAGAATTGCTGGTGATAAACGTGTCGAAAAACAACCGAAAATGGATGCAGATCGTGATCCTGCTGGTAATTCTCGTTGTCGGGGCGCTTACGATCGGCAGTTCTTTAATGGACGGCGGCAAAGTTCCGAGAGCGGGCGACCGCGCGCCGAATTTTGTACTGGAAGGTTTGGACGGAACAAAGCATCAGCTGTCCGATTATAAGGGCAAGGTCATCCTGATCAATTTTTGGGGCAGCTTTTGTCCTCCCTGTGTGCGGGAAATGCCGGCCATTCAACGGCAGTACGAAAAATACAAGGATCGGAATTTCGTTGTGCTCGCCGTCAATCTGGATGAAAGCCTGATTACGGTACGGGGATTCGTCAAACAAAATCAGCTTCAGTTTCCCATCCTGCTCGATCATAGTACGGTCAGAAAGCAGTATGGGGTATCGCTTTATCCCTCGTCTTTCTTTGTCAATTCCGATGGACGGATTGAGGCCATGCGGGAAGGGGAAATGACGGAGGAGTTTATGGAACAGACGTTATCGAGGATGCTGTCGAAGTAGACAGGACAGCGGCGAAGGAGGTTGCAGGGCAGATGCTCCTCGGGAATACGAAATGCGAATGCGGCCACCAGAACCACGTGGGAACCGTGCTTTGCGAAGCATGCGGCAAGCCGGTGGAGGACGATGGAGGAACGGCGCCCCTGGAGATGCGGTATGACGGTGTCGCCCGCCGCTCGCAGCGGAAAAACCCGTCATGGCTTGATCAAATTTGGAACTTTTTTTCATCGGTGCGCAATGCGGTAATCCTGATTGTCATCACCCTCCTTGGGGCGGTGCTCGGTACGATCTATCCGCAGGAAAACACCTTCATGAACGTTGATCCGGCGCAATATTACGCTGATAATTACGGAACGCTCGGCACGATCTATTATCGTCTCGGATTGTCGCATACATACAGTTCGTGGTGGTTCGAGCTGTTGTTGGTGATGATCGGGGCTTCTCTGGTTATCTGCAGCTTGGACCGGGTGCTTCCGTTGTACAGGGCATTAAGCAAACAGAAAATCCGCAAGCATCCGGATTTCATCGGCAGGCAGAGGGTCGTCTATTCCGGTTCGATCGATATTCCGGATGCTCAGGCAACGCGGGATCCTAAAGAATGGATCGGGGAGCTTCAAGCGCAGCTCCGCAAAAAAGGCTATCGGGTGCAGGCAGAGGACAACGCTTTGCTGGCCGAAAAAAACCGGTTCAGCCGCTGGGGGCCGTACATCAACCATATCGGTTTGATCATTTTTCTGTTGGCCGTGCTGCTACGGGGCATTCCCGGTTGGTATATGGATCAATATATCGGGTTTCTGGAAGGCGAAGTTACGAGAATTCCGGATACTCCTTATTTTTTGGAAAATCAGAAGTTTACTGTGGATTTCTACTCGGATGAGGAGATGCCTCAAAAGCTCAGGGGTCAAGGACGTCTCGTTCCGAAAATGTTCAAGACCAAAGCCGTTTTGTACAAATGCACCGCGGACTGTGACGAAACGGGTAAAGCGCCGGTGCTGCAGGAAGTTGCGCGGCACGATATCATCGTGAACGATCCGCTCGATTATAAAGGGCTGTTGGCTTATCAATTCGATTACCGGGAAACGCCGCAGATTATGGCCGTCACCGTTTCTCTGAAAAATAAGCAGACCGGTGAAAGGTTCGGTTCCTTCAAGCTCAAGACGCATAATCCGGATTCTTCCTATACGTCCGGGCCTTATAAGCTGGAGTTGAAGGATTATTTTCCGGATTTTGGGCTGAACGAGAAAGGGATTCCGTTCACGAAATCGAATACGCCGAATGCGCCGGCTTACATTTTTTTGATCAAAGGCCCGGGTTTGCCGGATAATGGTGAAATCTACGTTTATTTCGCCAAGCAGATCGATAAAGTGAATTTCAGCCAGGATAAGCTGAACGGCCAATTTGGACAAGAGTACGAAATTTCCGCATCCTCCATGAAGGACGTGGAGCTTGCCAATTACACGAGCTATCTGAATATCCGCGTGGATCGCGCCATGCCCTATATATACTCGGGGGCGATTATTTTTATGATCGGTGTGGTCATGGGATTGTATTGGCAGCATCGCAGAATCTGGCTGCGGATTGACGAGGGGAACCGTCTGCTGTTGGGGGCCCATACCAACAAGAATTGGTATGGCCTGAAAAAGGATGTTTCCTGGGCATTGTCTCAGATGGGCATAGCTGTGGAACCGAAAATGTTGGAGAACGGGGTGAAGAATTAATGCAACTCGTCGATTTTTCCAGCCGCGCGCTGTTGATTGCCTTTATCTTGTACTGTGTTTCCTTTTTGGGATACGTGGTGGCATTGACGGGCAGGCGTTGGAGCAACAGGGATCCCGAAAAGCATTTGCATCGATGGAGCCGCCTTGCCTTCATAGTGTCGGTGATCGGCTTTCTCTCGCAAGTGGCCTATTTCATTACCCGCTGGATCGGTGGCGGTCATGTCCCCACCAGCAATATGTTTGAGTTCATGACATTTTTGGGTATGATGATTATGGCTGCCTTTATTGTCATTTACCTGATATACAAGCAGCCGTTGCTCGGCGCTTTCGCCATGCCGGTCAGCATCATCATCCTGGCCTATGCTTCCGTCTTTCCGACGGAGGTTCAGCCGCTGATTCCCGCCTTGAAAAGCTATTGGCTGTACATTCATGTAACGACAGCGGCAACCGGTGAAGCCTTCTTTGCCGTCGGCTTTGCCGCCGGTCTGATGTATTTGCTGCGGACCGTCAATTACAAGGCACAGGAAGGCTCTGCACGAAAAGAACAGTGGAAACTCGAGCTTGTGCTGCTGGTCATTCTGATGGTCATCGGCTTTACCGTGTCCGTATTCGGTTTCAAGGGCATGAATTATCAAGCGGAATTCACCCAGCAGCCGTCGATGGCCGGCAACGGGGCGCAGCCGGCCATGCAAGGAACAGTTGAGTATACGCTGCCTCCGATTGTGAAACCGTACAACAGCCAATTGGTGCAGATGGATACATTCCTCGGAATGAGTCAGCCCCTGTTCGAGGCGCCCTTTTGGATGAAGGGCATTAATGCGGGACGCAAGCTGAATACGGTTATCTGGTCAGCGCTTTCGGGAATCGTCCTGTACTTGCTTTTGCGGCTTGCCGTACGGCAGCCTCTCGGCGCTTTCGCGGGCAGGGTGCTCGAAGGCATCGATCCCGAGGATTTGGATGAAATCAGCTATCGGGCGATCGCCATCGGTTTTCCGATTTTTACGCTGGGCGCTCTGATTTTTGCGATGATCTGGGCTCAGGAGGCATGGGGCCGGTTCTGGGGGTTCGATCCCAAAGAAACGTGGGCCCTGATCACATGGCTCTTTTATACGGTTTATTTGCATCTTCGGCTGTCCAGAGGGTGGCAGGGGAAAAAATCATCCTGGCTCTCGGTGGTCGGTTTTATCGTGGTGATGTTTACCCTGGTGGGTGTGAATCTGGTGATTGCCGGTTTGCATTCCTATGCGGGAGTGTAAGGGCCAGGAGTCTGTACGATGGATTTATGTTCCTGATTTTTTTTCAAATAGAGTTATGACGAATAAGGGAATGAGCACGGAAAGTTTATTCGTAATAACGATTACATTGAATAAATATTCACGATCGTGGCTTTCTCGGACAGACTCATAGCCCAGTGGTCGCAATATCAAGTTAGCAGGAAAGGAGTAGGTGTCAATGGAGGACAATTTGAAACGGATCCTGGTCGTCGATGATGAGGAGCGGATTCGCAGACTGCTGCGCATGTATCTGGAGAAGGAAGGCTTTGAGATCGAAGAAGCGGAGGATGGTGAAACTGCGCTTCGAAAAGGGGTCGAGGGTAACTTTGGACTGATCATTCTGGATCTCATGCTTCCTGGTATGGATGGTATTGAAGTTTGCGCCAAACTGCGCCAGTCGAAAGCGACGCCTGTGCTGATGCTGACGGCAAAAGGTGAGGAAGTCAATCGCGTGCAGGGCTTTGAGGTTGGAGCGGACGATTATGTGGTTAAGCCGTTCAGTCCCCGTGAAATCATCTATCGGGTCAAGGCTATCTTGCGCCGTTCTTCCGCTACCGCTTATCTGACCAAAGAGGAAGCATCCAGCAACATCATTGTATTCCCTCATGTCACCATTGAACACGATGCCCATAGGGTCTCGGCAGACGGTCAGGAAGTGACTTTGACGCCCAAAGAATACGAGTTGCTGCATTATTTGGCCAGCTCCCCGGATAAGGTGTTTTCCAGAGAACAGCTCCTAAAGGATGTATGGAATTATGAATTCTTCGGTGATCTGCGGACGGTGGACACGCACGTGAAGCGCCTGCGGGAAAAGCTGAGCAAGGTTTCGCCGGAAGCCTCATCGATGATCACCACGGTATGGGGAGTCGGGTACAAGCTCGAGGTGCCGAAATAAGTGAAGATCTGGAGAAGTGTCGTAGGCAAGCTTTGGCTGACCATTATCGGTCTGGTCGCCTTGGTGCTGTTGATTTTAGGGATATTTTTGCTGGAATATGTGGATTTGAATTTTACGAGCACTTATGCTTACGATATTAAAAAACTATTCGTATATGTCGGCATCATCGGTTTTTTGCTGACGACGTTTTTTGCCTTTTTCCTGCTGACCAAAATCACTCGGCCGCTCGTTCAGATGAAGGAAGCCGCCGACATGATTTCGCTGGGCGAATACAGCATTCGCGTTCCGATGCAATCCAACGACGAAATCGGCGAGCTGGCGAGAACGCTGAATCATATGGCTGAAGAGCTCGAACGCATTATCCACGATCTCAGCCTGGAGAAAGAACACTTGTCCAGCATTATTCACAGCATGGCTGACGCCGTCATCACGTTCAACGCGGAAGGCAAAGTGCTGCTGGCCAATTCGCTGGGCGAAAAGGTTCTGAGCGAATGGAAAAAATTCGCTTGGGAGCCTTCCGCGAGGGAGGACAGCGATGTGCCCGAGCCGCTTCGTCAGCTGTTTGATTCCGTCGTTCAGGAGGCACGGAAAAACACGACGAAAGTCAACGTTCGCAATGGGGTTTGGTCGGTTGTGATGGCGCCGTTGTACTCCAACCAAATGATTCGCGGAACGGTGGCCGTGCTGCGGGATGTAACCGAGGAATACCGCTTGGAAAAGCTGCGTAAAGACTTTGTGGCCAATGTGTCGCACGAACTGCGCACGCCGCTTTCGATGCTGCAGGGATACAGCGAAGCGTTGTTGGACGATATTGCCGGTACGCCGGAAGAAAGAAAAGAAATGGCGAGAGTCATCTACGACGAATCCTTGCGCATGGGGCGTCTCGTGAAAGACCTGCTGGATTTGGCTCGCATGGAAGCGGGACATCTGGAACTGAAAAGGGGACACGTCAATGTCGAATCCCTGTTTGCCCGGGTCTATCGCAAGTATGCCGTATTGTGCAAGGAGAGAGGGATTTTGCTCAGCCAGCATTTCAATTCCGGCGACCTAGTGCTGGAATATGCGGATGAAGACAGACTGGAGCAGGTGATGACCAATTTGATGGACAATGCGATCCGGCATACGCCATCCGGCGCGCATATATACATGAAGGCCGGCCCGGACCGGTTGAACGGGAATAAGGCGGTGCTGATTGAGATTGAGGATGAGGGGCAGGGCATCCCCGCACACGACCTTCCCTATATTTTTGAGCGCTTTTATAAGGCGGACAAGGCCAGAACCCGAGGCATAACCGGCGGAACGGGGTTGGGCTTGGCAATTGTGAAAAGCCTGGTGGATGCCCATCACGGGAACGTTCAGGTGACGAGCAGTGAAGGACGGGGAACAACGTTTGCCATCAAAATTCCGGTTTTCCCAACTTGAAATGCAAGAGCGGGATTTCGAATAGTTTCGAAATCCCGCTCTTTTTGTTGAATCCGGACGGTTAATCTTGTTGTTCGTGAAACAATCCGTCCTTTTCGACGCTAAAGAACAATTTCCTTCACTTTGGACATTTCCGGAAGCTTGTTCAGTTCTTCCAGCACGCTCTTGTCAACTTGCTTGTCAATCGTCAGTACCATGATTGCGTCGCCGCCGATCACTTTGCGTCCCACCTGCATGGTGGCGATGTTTACGTCATTGTTGCCGAGAACCGTTCCCAGGCGGCCGATGATACCGGGTTTGTCATTGTGCGAAACGAGCAGCAGGTGGCCTTCCGGAGAAACGTCCACTGGATATTTTTCAATTTGCACGATGCGCGCGCCGTAACCGTTCATCAGCGTGCCGGCGATCGTTTTTTCTTCCTTCTCGGTTTTCAGCGTAATGGTGATCAGATTGGTGAAGCCTTTGGATGCCGAAGATTTTTGTCTGACAATGTTGATATCCCTTGACTTGGCCAAATGCATGGCGTTGACGATATTGACCTCGTCGCCCATGGGCAGGGACAATACTCCTTTGACAATATAGCGGGTCAGCGGAGCCGTATCGACATCGGCAAGCTCGCCTGAATAGTTGATCTCCAGTTCTTTGACCGCGCCTTCCGACATTTGTGCCAAGAAGCTTCCCATTTTCTCTCCCAGAATGAAGTAAGGCTGCAGTTTGTTGAGCACGCTTGCCGGAACAGGAGGCATATTGACCGCATTTTTGAAAGGCTCGTTGCGGAGAATGTGCAGGACTTCCTCCGATACGTCAATGGCGACATTCTCCTGCGCTTCAATCGTCGAGGCCCCGAGATGGGGAGTCACAATAATTTTTGGGTTGTTCAGGAACGGGTGCTCCAGTGTAGGCGGCTCTTTTTCGAACACATCGAACGCTGCTCCGGCGACGATTCCCTGTTCAACGGCCTCCACCAATGCTGTCTCATTGACCAATCCGCCTCTGGCGCAGTTAATGATCCGGGCGCCCTTTTTCATGATGGCAAATTGCGGCTTGTCAATAATATTGCGGGTTTCGTTAGTCAGCGGGGTATGCAGGGTGATGAAATCCGATTTTGCGCAAATTTCATCCACGGTGGCCAGCTTGATGCCGAGCTTTTCCGCGCGGTCCTCGCTTAAATACGGATCGTATCCGAGGATATCCATGCCGAACGCCTTTGCCCGTTTGGCAACTTCGCTGCCGATTCGTCCCATGCCGATCACGCCGAGCACTTTGTTGCGCAGCTCGACTCCGAGGAACGATTTGCGGTCCCATTCGCCGGAGATGGTCTTTTTGTAAGCTTGCGGAATGTGGCGGGCCAGGGCCATCATCATCGCGAAGGTATGCTCGCACGTCGTGATGGTGTTGCCGTCCGGAGCATTGATAACCACGATCCCTCTTTGCGTGGCGGCCTCCAGATCGATGTTGTCGACGCCAACGCCGGCGCGTCCGATGACTTTCAGGCGGGTGGCGGCTTCCATAATTTTTTTGGTTACTGTTGTTTGGCTCCGTACGAGAAGGGCATCATATTCCCCGATAATGGAAACAAGCTCCTCCTCGGAAAGTCCGGGCTTTTTATCAACCGTAACGTCGGATGCGTCGTAGAGCGACTGAATCCCCATATCGCTGATGGGATCAGAGACAAGAATTTTAAACATGGCAGTTGGCTTCCTCCTCAAATGTTTTTTCGGCCTTTCGCCGAAGTTATTCTAGACAGCAAAAAAACCCTCAACCCTCATACGTTCTGCGTATGAAAGGGACGAGAGTAATTCGTGGTGCCACCCTTTTTCGTCATCTGTTCGCACAGATGACCTCGTGGTCTTGATAGACCTTGGAAATAACGGTTTCCACCGATTGCATCTACTTGGATTTCAATGCAATTGCTCAGGAGCGCTCCGCATGCTTCAACCGCCGATTCTCACCAACCACCGGCTCTCTTGTGGTTTCCGCGATGCATGTTTCCTTCATTGCTTTTTTGCAATATCATTTTCATAAAGTAACATATCACGGGATGCGAAGAGTGTCAATAGACTGCCGACAAAAACAAATAAATGTCACAATTGGCAGAATAGCGCTGTTACTTTTCGTTGTAACGGGCTACGCAAGCTTGATACAGCTCCTCGGCGAACTCGGCATTCTTCCAGCCTTCGATGACTGTTTTTTTGTTCTCCAGATCTTTGTACACTTGGAAAAAGTGCGAGATTTCTTTCAATTTGTGCTGAGGAATGTTCTCCAGCGAATTCACATCTTTCCAACGCGGATCGTTGACAGGCACGCCGAGCAGCTTTTCGTCCTGACCTTTATCATCGCTCATGATGAGCACGCCGATCACTCTCGATTCAATGACGCATCCGGGGAAGGTCGGGAATGTGGTCAGTACGAGAATATCCAGCGGGTCGCCGTCCAGCGCAAGCGTTCCGTCCAGATAACCGTATTCCGCGGGATAGTGCATCGGGGAATAGAGCACCCGGTCAAGCATGAATTTTCCGGTTTCTTTATCGTATTCATATTTGTTCTGGCTGCCCGTCGGAATTTCGATAAAAGCGTTCACGACTAGATTTGACATAATTGAAACCTCCCTTTCCATTCACTGCTAATGAATAACCTTTCTTACCACATAAGAATTTAAAAGTTTCCGGTCATCGGAAAGGCGAATTCTTATTGGCATGAAAAACCACCTTTAATCGCGGTCTTCCTTCTTTGAAGGACTGCGATAAGAGCTTTTCTTATTTTAATGCATGTTCGGTATGGAATGCAACGTGTTTTGCTTGAATATGCGCCCCTTTTCGGTTATTCTGCAAATAAGAAAAGGAACGGTATCCATCGGATAGCGAAAGGATGGGATTCGTGGAGGAATCGCATAGGGGCGGTAAAAACAAGAAGTCATGGATCGAATACACGGCAAGATACCTGTTTATTGCACTAGGGGCTTTGTTGGTGGCAGTGGGGTTGGAATTGTTTTTGATGCCGAATGACATCATCGACGGAGGAATTATCGGCTTGTCCATGATTTTCAGCCATATTTCCGGCTTGCAGCTGGCCATCTTCATTTTCATATTCAATTTGCCGTTCATGGTGATCGGATACAAGCAAATCGGCAAAACCTTTGCTCTGAATACATTGGCTTCCGTTGCTTTGCTGTCGTTGTTTTCACTGATGGTGCACGGAAAGGCACCCCTGACGGAAGAGCCTATGCTTGCCTCGATTTTCGGGGGCATTATTCTAGGCATAGGAGTCGGCACGATCATCCGCAACGGCGGAGCGTTGGACGGAACGGAAATCATCGCGATTATCGCCACGAAAAAAACCGGTTTTTCCGTTGGAGAAATCGTGATGTTTTTTAATATTTTCATTCTTGGCAGTGCGGGATTTGTTTTTGAATGGGATTCCGCGATGTATTCGCTGATCACGTATTTTATTGCGTTCAAAAGCATCGATACGGTGATCGAAGGCCTCGACGAATCGAAATCGGTTACGATCATATCGAATAAACCCGATGAAATCTCTTCGGCCATCATCGCCAGGCTGGGCCGCGGCGTAACGCACGTGTATGGCAAGGGAGGCTATACGGGAGAAGAGAAGGAACTGCTTTACTGCATCGTCACGCGTCTGGAGGTGGCCAAGCTGAAATCGATCGTTCACGAACATGATCCCGAGGCGTTTATTGCCATTGAGCATGTAGCCGATGTGATGGGCGGAAGATTCAGCAAACGGGCTATTCATTAATAGTAAGCGGCCTCGGAGCCGGAAAGGGAAGCGGTCAATGGCAGCAAGCAAACGAATCTCCGGGGAATCGGCGATGAAATTTTGCCGTTTCGCCAAATGGCGTCAACGCGAAAGTTTTGGTTTGTCATTCTTCCCTTTTTTGTTTGCGGGGTGACGACAACCGGCCTGATGGACACGCATCTCACCCCGTTTGCCGATGAACATGGTTTTTCCACGGATACTACGGCAGCGGCTGTCGGTGTTTTGGCAGCTTTCAACGTAGCGGGGACACTTTTGTCCGGCGTGGTGGCCGACCGTTGGAGCAGCAGGATAACTGGCGATTTTATATGCGGTTCGGGCGGTCTCTTTGATTATCCTGCTGATGGCGGGCAATCCGATACTTCTGCTATTGTTTGCGGCGTTGTTCGGTTGGGTTGATTTTGCCCCGGTCGCTCCGGCCCAATATCTGTTAACCGAGTATTTCAAGCGATCTTCCGTAGGCACGGTGCTGGGCTGGCTGCTGCTCAGTCATCAAATCGGCTCGGCGCTGGGATCAAAGATCAATTAAACCGCTTGATACTTTGCCGCCAAAAGTGGAACTAATTTCATCGCGAGCCCTTAATCAATGAAGAAGGGCAGCTGCGGGAGAAGCTCGTTAGCGTAATATTTCATTTTATCCCTTCGGAAATCTTCCGGTCTGACAGCTCCGGTGTTAATCAGCGTTTGAATCGCATCGCCGATGGTCTTCAACTGAAGCTTATGGGCATTGCCGGTGGCGATCAATTCATCGACCCGGGCGGCCATATCCTGCGGAAAATAGGGGGCAAACACTTCATTATTGTGCAGCACCTTGGCGATGTAATTGTTTTTTTCGTTGAGGTTCAGCTGCTTCCATTGCTCCAGGGACACTTGGTTTTCCCGCATGATATCCAGCCCGCGAATCAGAGGATCGACGGTTTCGTTCCATTTGACGATCGAGGAATAGTAATCCTGCTGCGCCTGAAGCGCAAAGTTCCGGGCCTGCTGAAAATAAGCGTCCTGATTGATCGCGTCAATCAGCTGCTGGCCTTTCAATTGTGCCGCTTTTTTCTGGAATTTGTCGATCGCTTCTGAAAAGAGCTTAAGACTTTTCATATAGTTCTGCTGGGCATTTTGCAGCAGCGGAGACGATGCGGGCATGGAAAAGCCGCTCAATCTATCATATTTTTCACCGGCGAGTTTTCCCAATTCATTGAGCATTGACACCGAATCGACGGAAGCCGGATCCAACGAAATGGCATCCATATGCTCGAACCATTTTTTTTGGAATTCGCGGAAAGGCTGAAGAATGGTATGATAGAATGAGACCAGATATTGTTGGTCGTAGGAAGCGGGCTGCGGCAGATTTTCCTTTTGAAACATGGCCTGGTACTTGTTCTCGATCCGTTCCTGCCCCACTTTCAAACCGTAGAAAAAGGCACCTACTGCCAGCATCAGCATGAACAGGAAGATGAGAGTAAAGATGTAGTCGGATTTGCTCAAACGCTTCTCCATAATTCGACTCCTTCTGCGATATTTGTCTATAGTATACTATCCAACATTGGAAGAAGAAAGCAGGTATTCTCGAGAAATGAAAAAATTCGACTGGAGGAACATCAGGCTTAGGAAGGTAAGCATCGAGGATCTGAATGATAGGCTTCTCCTGATCAATTTATACGCAACCCAGGCAATCACGCTGGTGATCGGTTTAATTATCGTCTATTTGCAGAAAAACAACGATCTGCATTTGTTCGACTTGTCCGCGGGATGGATTATTGTGGTGTGGGGAGGGCTGTTTGCCGGATTGGTGCTTCTTGCGGATGTGTTTGCAGGCCGTTGGGTTCCGGAGGAGGTCACGGACGATGGGGGCATTAACCAGATGCTGTTTGAGAACCGTCCGTTATGGCATATTGCGGTGATTTCATTGATCGTGGCAGTCTGTGAGGAAATTTTGTTTCGCGGAGCGGTTCAGCATGCGATCGGCCCGTATTGGACGAGCATCGTATTTGCTGCGGTGCACGTCCGATATTTGAAGCACTGGATTATGACCGGACTCGTGTTTAGCATAAGCTATGGTTTGGGTTGGATTTACATCCGGACGGGAACGTTATTGACACCGATTTTGGCCCATTTTATTATTGATTTTGTAATGGGCAGCATCATTCGATTTCGGAGGGAATCATGAGACAGAAACAAACTCATATTCCGGTGGAAAAACAGGATGCAAAAGAGATGTCCCTGCCGCCGAGAAGGGTGCTGCATCCTTCCAACAAGGGAAAATTGGCGAGGATCTTTTATGGTTCACTGCTGCTGCTGTTTGTCGGATTGGTGATCGTTCTGATCGTTTGGGGGATTCATTTGAAAGAAAGCGTTTAAAACGGTTGAAGACAGTCAGGCCGGCTTTACAGCCGGCCATTTTTGTCGTTATTTATCCAATTTGATTTCAATCGCTTTCGGATCCACAAAGCCGTATTCTTTTTGCTCCAATTTGCTCAGCAGTTCATCCAGCGCTTGAACCGTCCAAGGGAGTTCATGCATCAGAATATTGCTGCCCGGGTTCAGCTGGTCCAGAACGCTTTGAATGACGCCTTGCGGATTCTCTTTGTTGTCCGCCCAATCGAGCGAGCCGTTGGACCAAGTCATAAACAGCAGATGATGCTCCTTGGCGACTTCCTTTACAAAGCCTTTGCCCGTACCGAACGGGGGGCGGAAGAAGACGGGGGTCTCTCCGGTCAGCTGTTTGACGATGCTCTGCACGTCGCCGATTTGCTGCTCGATTTTTTCCTTGGGCAGCTTGGACAGATCGATGTGGTCCCAAGAATGATTGCCGATCGTCTGGCCGCGGTCATGAATTTCTTTCAGCAGCTCGGGGTTTTCCTTGACTCGGTAACCGTTGACGAAAAAGATCGCCTTGGCATGGTGCTTGTCAAGCACATCCAGCATCTGATCGACCATTTCCTTCTTCTTCGGTCCGTCGTCAAATGTCAACAGCACAACCTTGCGATTGCCCTTCTCATCCAGCGGTTTGATGAAGTAGCTGCTGTTCATGTAATAGGCTGGCTTGGCGGAAGAGACCGGTGCTGGTGCGGGTTTTGTTTCCGCGGAAACCGGACTTGGCATCGGCATCGGAGATGTCGCCGGCGTCGGTGCGGGTACGGTTGGGGGAGATGCCGCAGGTTGAACCGCCGGACTCGCCGCGGCTGACTGCGCTTTCGGCGCCGATGGGTTCGGGGGTTGTTTCGTTTGGCAGGCAGCGAGAATGACGGAAAGCGAAAGCAGAAGCAGGATCAGTGCGTTTTTTTTCATGTTCGTTCTCTCCCGTATGTAAGTTCGTTTGGAATGCTGGTCATATTGTATCATAAGTCGGTTCTTACATAAAAAGAAAAATATTGGGGTGTATGAGCCAGCCGATGAAGGCGGAAAATACATAGCGAAGCCAGTTTATCAAAGGAGGTTATTGTCGATGCGCACGATGAGTTTTCTGATGGGCGGCATTGTGGGAGCCGCGGCGGTCATATACTTCATGAATAATAACCGTCAGAGCATCTTTTCATTCAATGCGGCAGAGAAAGCAAGCAAATGGATGAATGGAGCGACGGATACAAAGTCTCCTTCCAAATCGGAAGCAAACTGGTCCGGAGGCGGTTTGAACACGGTCGAGCAAATGATCAACGAGGATCCCGAGGTCAAAAAAGCGGTGCAGGAGATTATGAAAAAAGAAACAACTTATCAGACCCAGTAATCCGAATTTGACAAGGTATTTTCCATATGCGGAATCATTTTCAGCGGCGTTTTTCGGCGGATGAAAGTGATTCTTTTTTTGCATTTTTTAGTAGTGCAATCCTCCATGAATAGTGATAACATATATAGCAGAAATCTATGGATTTCACCAAAAATGAGTTCTTCTCATACCTTGTTATTACTGATGTTGTAAGGGAGGATCCTGCCGTGAAAATAGAACGATTAAGTCAAGATAAAATAAGGATTTTCCTGACGTTTGACGATTTGCTGGAGCGCGGCATAAAAAAAGAAGACATGTGGAGGGAGATTCCCAAAGTCCATGAGCTGTTCAGTGAAATGATGGATCAAGCTTACTCAGAGCTTGGATTTGACGCCTCCGGACCGCTTGCGGTAGAAGTATTCGCTCTTCCTGCGCAAGGAATGGTAGTTATTGTGACGAGAGGGAAATTGGAGCCCGTTCATCATGACGACGCGATTGACGATGATGACTTGGAAGAAGTATACGAGATGGAAGTGACCTTGGAAGAAAGCGATTTAATCTCTTACTCGTTCCGTGATTTCGAATATCTCTTAAGTGCCGCCAAATTGGTGAATGCTCATCTCGTTCAAGGCGGAAGTTTATTTTCATATAAAGGCAGCTGGATTCTGCATATTGAGCCGGAAGCCATGGGGGAGCGCCAGTATGATACCGTGATCGCCGTTCTTTCCGAATTTGGAGAAGCGACGTCGGTGACGAGAGCGGTTCTTGAAGAATACGGGAAAACGGTAATCCCGGAGGATGCGGTCAAGGTGCTGTGTTCCCATTTTTGATGACGGTACGGTCTCATATCCGCTAGTGCGACGTCTGCCAACCCGTGTTAGCAGATGTCTTTTATTTCTTATGCGTTTATAAAGGAGGGAGCGCTTTGGTCGTTCTGTCGCTGATTCTAGCTGCGGTAGCACCCGGCATCGCGCTCTTGGCATACTTTTATCTTAAGGATAAATACGATGCCGAGCCGATCAGAATGGTGATAAGGATGTTCCTGATCGGCGTGCTGATTGTTTTTCCGACGATGGTTATTCAGCGCGGTTTCATGCTTGGATTGGGAGCCGATCCGCTCGTCATTTCCTTTTTGATTTCCGGCGGGATCGAAGAATTTTTCAAATGGTTCATCATTTTTCTTTTGTTGTACAGCCATTCCGTGTTTGACGAGCCCTATGACGGCATCGTATACGCAGTAGCTGTCGCTCTCGGTTTCGCCACCTTGGAGAATGTGATCTATGTGTTATATTATCACTCTTCATTTTCCGAACTGATCCTGCGAGCGCTGCTGCCGGTTTCGGGGCATGCGCTGTTCGGAGTGGTCATGGGCTATTATTTGGGAATAGCCAAATTTGCTCCCCGGCAGGGAAAAAAATATCTGGCCTTGTCATTGGCTCTGCCCATCCTATGGCATGGTTCATTCGATTACATCCTGCTTAAAACCGATGCCAATTGGATTTGGTATATCATTCCGTTCATGAGCGTATTGTGGCTTCGCAGCCTTTGGAAAATCCGCAACGCCAACGCCCATTCGCCGTATCGTCAATTTCACAGGGAAGAAGAGATTAAATTCTAAAGCTTTTGGTTATAATGAAAAAGGAATTTTTCTCTGGAGGTTACGTATGACGCAACGGGTCAAGGTACAAATTCGCTGTAAACGCTGCGGTGAACGGTTTGTGCTGAAAGGCAAGCGGGAACGGGGTAAATTGGATACAGGCTTCAAACAGTGCTTATGCGATAATGACACCGATTTTGATATTTCCGAAGAACGTTTATAATGTCTGTCCTTCATGCATAAAGCTCCCGACTTCAACGAAAACTATTCGTAACCGTTGAGGAAAGGAGACTTTTTTATGTATATGCGGCTTAGTGCAATTTTGTTCCCTATTGTAGCTCTCGCTCTCGTTGGAGCCGCCGTCTGGGGATACCAGGAAAACCAGGAGAAAAACTCGATTCTGATTAAAGCCGAAAACCAGTATCAAAGAGCATTTCACGATTTGACGTATCATGTGGAAAGCTTACATAGAGAACTGGGAAACACGCTGGCGGTAAATTCCAAATCGGAGCCGTTCGTCAGAAAAAGCCTGGCCAACATCTGGAGGCTGACGAGCCAGGCTCAAAGCGAAATCAACCAACTTCCGCTGACTCTTCTGCCGTTTAATAAAACCGAAGAATTCTTGGCCAACATCGCCAATTTTTCCTACAGGACTTCCGTCCGCAATTTGACGAAGCAGCCGCTGCAGGATGGCGAGATCAAGAGCTTGAAAACCTTGTACCAAAGATCTAAGGACATCTCCGATGAGCTGATGAAGGTCCAATCCCAAGTGCTGAAACATAACTTGCGCTGGATGGATGTGGAGGTTGCGCTTGCGTCGGAGAATAATACCGTGGACAACACCATCATCGACGGGTTCAAAACCGTTGACAAGAAAGTCAGCGCCTATCCCGAAATCGACTGGGGCCCTTCCGCGCAAAGCCTTTATCGGAAAAGAACCTATTCGGCTTTTTCCGGAATTGATATGACGCAGGAGGAAGTCAAAAAGAAGGCTGCCAAGCTGTGGGGACTGAAGAGCTCCGAAAACTTGAAAATTGTTGAAAACGGCAGGGGGACCGAATACAGCTCATACAGCGTTTCCCTGAATCAGGGCGATCAAAGGCTGCAGATGGATTTTTCCAAAAAAGGCGGAAACCTGCTCTGGTACATGCGAGAAAGAAAGGTTCGCGGGCAAAAGCTGACGCCTGACCAAGCGGTAAGTGCCGCCAATCGGAAGCTCAAGTCGCTTGGATATCCGCAAATGACACCGATCAACTATGACGAGTACGATAACGTGGCCAGCATTACCTTGGCGGCGGTCAAGAACAATGTTATCCTCTACCCTGAGAAATTGACGATTAACGTGGCATTGGATAACGGAGAGGCGCTCGGCCTAAACGCAACGGATTACGTTTTCGAGCATAAAGAAAGGAAGCTTCCGGTCCCCCGGCTCAGACTGAAAGAAGCGGAACAGTATTTGAACGGAGACTTCCGCATTATGTCGCATGATTTGGCGTTGATCCGAAACGATGAAAATCAGGAAGTGCTCTGTTATCGGTTTACCGGTAGGATTAACGGCAGCAAATACCGGATTTTTATCAATGCCGACAGCGGCCTCGAGGAGAAGGTCGAAACAATAGATACGGCAGCATAAAGAAGGATGTCGGAACCCGCGGGTTCCGATTTTTTTCCACATCTTTCTCCATTACATGATATAATCAACGTGTAAAAAATCATGCGGCGTGGAGGGATTCAGATTGCTTCCGAAAATCAATGATATTTTGTTCATTCAAGTCAACTCCGTTGATGAGGAAGAAGCTCAAAAGGAATTCAAGTCCCGAATCGCTGATATCCGGGATGAGGTAATGTCGATTGAAATTCCGATCGAAGTCAGAACGGGAAGATTGAAAAAGCTGTATACCGGAGATCAGCTGTCGATTTATTATATGTCTGAAGGCGGCGTCAAAAATTATTTCAATACCCAAGTGGAAGGTTTTAAGCGGGACGTCATTTCGCTTGTCCTGATCCGCAAGCCCAAACCTGAAGCCATCACCAAGGTTCAACGAAGAACCTTTCTGCGCGTTCCGGCGGAATTGGAAATATCCGTGAAGCTGGCAGATCACCATCAATTTCTCGCAATCACGGAAGATGTGGGCGGAGGCGGTATTTCCATGCTATGCGATGGAAAGGAGCCGATAATGCAGAAAGATGCCGTATCCTGCTGGCTCTTGATTCCATACCGCAACGGCACCGTTGACCACGTTCCGTTTAAAGCCGAAGTTGTGCGGACCAAAGAGCTGGATACGGGAAGGAGACTGGTCATGCTGGGGTTCACCGAAATCTCCGATGCGGACAGACAGAAAGTGATCCGTTATTGTTTCGAACGTCAGTTGGAATTGCGAAAAAACTAAGCTCGTTCTGAATAGTGGACACCGACAAAAGGAATAATAGATGGATGGCATATTTTCCAGAAACGGTGACCGCTGATGAAAAGAAGACGAGAAAGACAAGCGAGCTATGAGCAATTGTTCGTCCGTTTCTCCAATCGGATGGAACAATTGCTGGTTAAGGGCATCATCGCGCTTGGCTTGCTCTTAGTGACCGCACAAATTGTTCTGCAAGTTCCGGAATGGCGGAGTTATGTTTCAAAGATCGATCGGATAGAGGGCAAACGAAGCTATATTTTTCCACAATCGGGCGAAATCTACCCCTTTTCCATCGATTGGGCCGAAAAATAAAATGGGAGAAACGAAGAATTCTACAGGCTTGCCCGGTTTTGCATGATGACTGAATGTATGGTATAATTTCTATCGTTCGCTGGAGACTTTTGTTACCGTAAAGAGCTTTTTCTGATTGGCATCAAAACCTTCCTCTTTACGCGGTCGCTCATCAGTGAATTGGCCTCGATAGAGGTTTTTTTATTGAATGCCGCAGTCAAGGGAGAGATTCGTATTGCAACATCCACCCCGTAAAATCAATATTGCGATCGACGGACCCGCAGGGGCCGGGAAAAGTACAGTAGCCAGGATGGTTGCCAATGAACTGGGCTATGTTTATGTTGATACGGGAGCCATGTACCGTGCTGTCACTCTTAAGGCAATCCGGGCCGGAATCCATCCGGACGATCGAACGCGAATTGCCCAACTGACGGAGCAGTTGAACATTGAATTGATCCCCTCGAATGACTGTCAAAAGGTGCTGATCGACGGAGAGGATGTTACCGGACAAATCCGTACCAATGAGGTCTCGCAGCGGGTATCCGCTTTCTCGACGATTCCGGAGGTCAGGGAAATTTTATCCGGCAAGCAAAGAAATATCGCTGCTGCAAAAGGCGTGGTGATGGACGGCAGGGATATCGGGACGAAGGTGATCCCTGATGCGGAGGTAAAAATCTTTTTAACCGCTTCCGTTGAAGAAAGAGCGCGCCGGCGATATGAGGAATTGCTGGCCAAAGGTGAACAAGCGGACTTGGAGCAGCTGAAAAACGATATTTCCGAGCGGGACCGGATGGACGAACAACGCGAGCATTCCCCTTTGGTCCGGGCAGACGATGCGGTCCTTATGGACAGTACGGAAATGTCCATTTCCGAGGTCGTCCGACGGATCTTATCCCTGTGCGAAACCGTAAGGAACGACCTCCGCGTTTCTGAAAAAAAATAAATTCATTCGGGGAATATCGGGAATCAAGGTTGCTAAACCGCCTGATTCCGCTAAAATATAAATAAGGGTTTCAGCCTTTACGAATGGAATTTCACGCTGGGAACCATACTATTTATTAAACCGCTGTTTATTATACCTGCATTCTTTTGGCGGGTTATCAATAAAAATATGCGATACATCTTGTCCGCATAAATTTTTGTATGTGGCATGGCGTTGTGAATTGAGGAGGAAATGAAATGACGGAAGAAACGAAATTGCAAGAGACTGGAGCTTCTGTGGAGCCGGCCCAGGATAATCAGGCTGCGTCGGAAGCAACCGCGGAAACGGGCGCTTCTGTTGGGGAACAGCCTGCCGAAGTAAATGAACAGCAAAGCGTGGATGATCTGGTGACGTTGAAAAAGGGCGACATTGTTAAAGGAAAGGTTGTTAAAGTGGAAGACAATCAGGTCCTTGTAGATGTCGGTTACAAATATGACGGCGTCATTCCGATCCGTGAATTATCTTCTCTTCATCTGGAAAATGCGGCCGAATCTGTTTCCGTCGGTCAAGAAGTGGAATCCAAAGTCGTCAGCATAAATGATGATAAAGAATTGCTCGTTCTTTCCAAAAGAGCGGTGGACAGCGTCAAAGCTTGGGAACGGCTCGAACGTCTCCTTGAAACGGGAGAAGTGATCGAAGCCCAGGTGGCCGAAGTGGTCAAGGGCGGACTGGTCGTCGATTTGGGCGTGCGCGGTTTTGTGCCCGCTTCGATGGTCGAGCGCCATTTTGTCGAAGATTTCAGCGATTATAAAAATCGCACGCTGCGTTTGAAAATCAAAGAACTGGATCGCGAATCGAATAAAGTGATTCTTTCTCAGAAAGATGTATTGGATGAGGAATATGAATCTCAAAAACGCGAGCTGTTCTCCAGGCTTCAGGCGAACCAAGTACTCGAAGGCACCGTGCAGCGGCTGACACCGTTCGGAGCGTTTGTCGATATCGGGGGAGTGGATGGATTGGTGCATATTTCCGAGTTGTCCTGGAATCACGTGGACCATCCTTCCGAAGTGGTGAAGGAAGGCGATCACGTCAAAGTGAAGGTCCTGAAGGTCGATCCGGAAAACGAAAGAATCAGCCTCAGCATCAAAGCCGCACAGCCGGGTCCTTGGGAAAGCGTCCAAGATCAATTCAAATCGGGCGACATCGTGACGGGTACCGTCAAGCGTCTCGTCAATTTCGGCGCTTTCGTGGAAATCGCTCCGGGTGTGGAAGGTCTAGTGCATATTTCCCAAATTTCGCATAAGCATATCGGAACGCCGAATGAGGTATTGAAGGAAGGACAGGAAGTCAAAGTAAAAATTCTTGATCTCAATCCTTCGGAAAAACGCGCCAGCCTGAGCATCAAAGAAACGGAAGAAGCTCGTGTTGCTCCGCCTAAAACTAGAAAAGAAGAGCAGGAGATTTTGAAGAACGATAATGTCTCCATGAACAGCAGCGCAATGACGCTGACGCTGGGAGAGCGTTTCGGCGACAAGCTGAACAAACTCAAGTAAGCAATGGGCAACAACGGCGGGCCTCAAGGGGCCCGCTTTTTATTATGCAATGAAGGCTGCTGTTTTAATTTGGTTTGAGAATGGAAGATCACCGATTATTACAGAATGGGTATTGGCCTCCGGTTTCTCTTGAAATCGTGTTATCATGAATGGATGTACGAGGTATTAACACGATTTTCAAGGGAAACACGTGAACTCTACGGTTCAATACCCATTCCCATCGTTTCAATCGTTTCTCAATCAATTTGATCCATAAGCACGAATAATGATAATTTATCGCGCCGCGGCAAACAATAGCTGTAGCATTCCGAAACGATGAAGGTGATGGAATGAACCAGGGTTATATATCCGTCATTTTGATCTGCATCTTGCTGATATTGCTGGCTAGCGGTTGGCGGAAAGAAATGGCGGGGGATGCGTCTCATAAAGGCATTCTTCTTTTTTTTGCAGGATGGATCGTCGGTTCCCGTTTGAATCTCCGCCTTTCGGAACAAATCACGCTGAATTTGGTTTGTGTTCCGCTGCTCATTACATTCTTGGCGGTGTGGTTTGAAAGCCGCCGTCGGATGAACGGGTTGCACCTTGTATCCGGCGGGATCTTCATGTCCATGGCGTTTGTCCTGGAGCAGCAAATATCCAGCGCGGCCCCGATGATGGTCGTTTTCTTTCCGCTGATTGATGCCGCGTTGCTTCTCGGCATGCTTGCAGTCGGCTTGTTCCGCCGTCCCCTGGAACAGATTGCGGCGGTCAGTCTGGCGCTTCTGATCGGGAATCTGTTGTTCCAAATCATCCGGCGCGATCCAGTTCCGATTCATTTGGGGGATGCGTATTTTCAAGATGAATGGTGGTTGACTGTCGTACTGTCCCGCGGTTTATCGGAAATTTTGAACGCTTGTCTGAAAATATGGAGGAATACGATGTCCGTCAAGCTTAATCGAAGGAGGGGGTATCGGGAGTGATCGTGCTGTTGGCCAGCCATCGATACACGCTCGGTATCATTATCGGGACTTTGTTCGGCATTCTGGCGCGGCTCAGCATGCTGCATACCGATTACCGGCAGTATCCCACATATCCGCACGGGCGCATCATTCATATCTCTCTTGGCGTGATTGCCGCGGCTCTCGGATCGGTGGCGGTGCCCTCGCTGCTTGAGAAAAACTATACCGCGATCACCTTTCTGGCGCTGGCGGCCCAGCAATTCAGGGATGTGCGCAGCATGGAAAGAGAGACGCTGACGAAAATCGACCAAATGGAGCTGGTGCCTCGCGGCCCTACATACATAGAAGGGATTGCCATGGTATTCGAGGGCAGAAACTATTTAGTCATTTTCACAGCGTTCATTACAAGTTTATTTACCGTTCTGGCGACATGGTATTGGGGAATGTTCATCGGCATATTTGCCTTAATTATCTCCCGGCAGTACAAATCGGGCAAACAGCTGTCCAGTATCGCCAAGATAATCAATGCCGAGTTGAGAATGTCCGGGCCGGATTTGTATGTGGACGATATATATATCATGAATGTGGGTTTGAAAGAATCGCAAAACAAAATCCGCAAGCATGGTCTGGGGCTGATTCTGCAGCCGATCAACGCGAATGCGAAGGTGACGCTGGCGAACTTGGGACAAAGGCAGGCGATCCTTCATGATGTTTCAACCATCCTTGGGGCTTATCGGGATTCCGGGGAACCGTCCCTTATTCCGTTATGCAAGCTCGACCTGGACGACGGCAGGCTGGCGGTGTTCATCATTCCGAATGACCGGGATCCGGAAAAGGCGCGTCAGGTTTTGATGAGAGTGCCGGTTTTGGAGAGCGCGGTCAGAATGCCAAGTGAAGCGGAAGTCAACAAAAAGCGCAAAATTGGGTGGTGAACACGTGAGATGAGCGAAATATTGGCGGTCATTTCAATGTTTCCCGATCAGGTGTGCGGAGGGGCTCCCATCTTTTTGGCAAAAAATGAAGAAGAGCTTGAGGCACTGGCTTTTTTGCTGGAAAAAATCATGGACGCCATGGCCCATGACCTGAAGAATGGAACGAAGATCATCGTGAAGCATTAAGGGGCAAGAAAAGGAGTTATTTCGATAGTATAAATAGCCAAGTTCGTCGATTTTTGCTATGATGTTTAACGTGAGCGAGGGAGGTGTCATGATGGCAATGCCAGTAGTGGCGATTGTCGGCCGGCCGAATGTCGGAAAGTCCACCATCTTTAACCGAATTATCGGCGATCGGGTGGCCATCGTTGAAGATAAACCTGGTATAACCCGGGACAGGATATACGGGATCGGGGAATGGAACGGCAAAGCCTTTAGTGTTATCGATACGGGCGGAATTGAAATCGACGGAGAGGACGAGATTATTCGATCGATCCGCGCCCAAGCGGAAATGGCCATCGAGGAGTCCGACGTGATTGTTTTCATGGTCGACGGCAAGGCGGGACTGACACCGCCGGATTCGGAGGTGGCGCAGCTGCTGTACCGATCCCATAAACCGGTTGTGCTGGCCGTAAACAAAGTAGACAACCTGCAAAGAATGGACAATATCTATGAATTTTATTCGCTTGGCTTCGGGGATCCGATTGCCATTTCCGGCTCCCACGGGCTCGGGATGGGCGATCTCCTGGATGCCGTTGTGGAGCGGCTTCCGGAAGGCCAACAGGAGCAATACGGCGAAGATGTCATCAAGGTGGCTTTGATCGGTCGGCCGAATGTCGGCAAATCTTCGCTGGTCAATGCCATACTTGGGGAAGAGCGGGTGATTGTCAGCGATATTGCCGGCACGACCCGCGATGCGATCGATACACCGTTTGAAAAGGACGGGCAAAAATATGTGCTGATTGATACCGCCGGCATGCGAAAACGGGGAAAAGTCTACGAAGCGGCGGAGAAATACAGCGTGATGCGGGCGATCAAGGCAATTGAGCGGGCGGATGTGGTGCTCGTCGTGCTGAATGTGGAGGAGGGCATCATCGAGCAGGATAAGCACATTGCCGGGTACGCGCACGAGGCGGGCAAAGCGTCGATTTTTGTAGTAAACAAATGGGATGCCATAGAAAAGGACACGCATACCATGCATCAGTTCAAACAAAAGATCCGGGATCATTTTCTGTTCATGACCTATGCGCCCATCACCTTTGTTTCCGCCAAAACCAAGCAGCGGCTTCAGACGATCCTGCCGATGGTCAACGAAGTCGCGGAGCAGCATTCCATGCGCATCAAAACGCATGTGCTGAACGATGTCATTACGGACGCAGTGGCGATGGCGTCTCCTCCTTCGGATAAGGGCAAGCGGCTGAGGATCAACTACATCACCCAAGTCGCGGTAAAGCCGCCGACGTTTGTGCTGTTTGTCAATGAGCCCGAGCTCCTGCATTTTTCATACGCAAGGTATTTGGAAAACAAAATTCGCGATGCCTTTCAATTTGAGGGGACGCCGATACGGCTGACCGCTCGGAAAAAATCCGAAGACGAATAGGGGAGAGGTTCTTGTTTTACATCATTCCGATCGTGTCAAGTTATTTATTGGGTTCTTTAATCTTCAGCCTGATCGTCGGGAAGCTTTTGAAGGGTGTGGATGTTCGCAGCCACGGCAGCGGAAATGCAGGCGCAACCAATACGCTGAGAGTTCTGGGCATCGGTCCGGCCATTCTCGTGCTGGCTCTGGATATCGGAAAAGGGGTGCTGGCCGTTTGGTTGGGCAAATGGTTCGCACCCGATCTATTATGGGTTCATGTGGTTTGCGGAATCAGTGTCATTATCGGCCATAATTGGCCGGTTTTCTTCCGTTTCAGGGGAGGCAAAGGGATTGCCACAACGATTGGTATGGTGGCCACTTTAAGTTTTCTGCCGGGTCTGATGGCCGGAATTATTGCTATTTTATCCATAATTATAACCCGTTATGTGTCTCTCGGATCTTTATTGTTTACCGGATTGCTGCCGATTTTTTTAGTCATCATGCATTATCCTGTCGAATTGATCTTTGCCAGCATACTGCTGTTCATTTTTGCCGTATGGAGACATCGGAAGAATATCGAAAAATTGCTCCATGGACAGGAAAACAGGCTGGGAGCGAAAAAACGGGAGGAGACGCAATGACGCCGAAGAAGGTATCCGTTCTGGTTGCCGGAAGCTGGGGCACGGCTTTGGCCACGGTGCTGGCCGACAATGATATGGATGTGACCCTTTGGTCCCGAAGCCGCCATCAGGTGGAGGAAATTAACAGCCTGCATCGCAACAGCCGGTTTTCACAGGATATTCAGCTGCCTCCCAATATCCGTGCGACTGACTCCTTGGAAGAAGCAGTAATCGGGGCGGATGCCGTGATTCTTGTTCCTCCTTCGTCCGGTATGCGCGAAATTGCGTGCAAGCTGCGGGCATACATGGATGCCAATACCTTGCTCGTTCATGCCACGAAGGGTTTCGAAGCGGATACGGTACTGAGAATGTCCGAGGTGATTGCCGAGGAGTTGCCCGGATATGACAAGGACAATATCGTCGTTCTATCAGGCCCCAGCCATGCCGAAGAAGTGATACTCAAAAGCCCGACCGCAGTGGTCGTTGCCGCGGGCCATACAGAGGCGGCGGAGGCGGTGCAGGATCTGTTCATCAATTCCTATTTTCGGGTATATACGAATCCCGACGTCATCGGCGTAGAGGTCGGCGGAGCCTTGAAGAATGTTATTGCCCTCGGAGCCGGTTTATCCGACGGTCTCGGCTTCGGCGACAATGCCAAGGCTGCGCTGTTGACAAGGGGGCTTGCTGAAATCGGCCGTCTCGGTTTGGCGATGGGGGCCAGTCCGATGACGTTCGCCGGGCTGGCAGGCATCGGCGATCTGGTAGTCACCTGTACGAGCAAGCACAGCCGCAACTGGAGAGCCGGGTATATGCTCGCCAAGGGAGTGCCTTTGGATGAGGTGCTTGCGACGATGGGGATGGTGGTTGAGGGTGTTCGCACAACGAAAGCCGCCCGCGCGCTGGCACATAAATTCCAAACGGAGCTTCCGATAGCGGAAGAACTTTACCGAGTTCTGTTTGAAGGGAAATCTCCGAAAACGGCCGTAGAGGATTTAATGGGCCGGGGCCGGACACACGAAATGGAGGATATTGCGCGAACAAGTTTTGGAAAACGGCAGCCGTAAGCCTACACCGAACTCATCCAACACTCATAGGATATATAAAACATCTTATGAGGAGGTTGGCAATGAGCAGCAAGGATCTGTCCAAAGATGTTTTAAACATCGTCAAGAACAAGACCGGCAAATCCGTGACCGAGAAAGATATTCACAAACTTGCCAGCAAGGTTGGGCCGAAAACGGTGCAGAGCGAAGAGAAATTGCGCGAGTTGATTTTGCAGGTATCCCGAATGGTCAATATCCCGGTATCCGAATCGACGATTTCCGAAATTATCAAAGCTGTCCAAAAAAGCGGATTAAATCCCAATAACATGGAACAGATGATGAAAGCGATGATGGGCAAAAAATAGGGGCGGATTTTTTCCGCTCCTTAGAGTGACGAGGAACTCTAAGAATGAAATGAAGTCTTTTTTCGGGTGGGGGTATCTTCTTCCGTCGCTCTTGAAACCAGGAAATGTAATTTAAAAATTGTGGTGTTTTCCCGGTTTCAAAGACAGTAAAAGTTTTCTAACGAAAACTTTTACTGTCTTTGAAATGGCGTTGTTGCCTCGAACTATCATTCATAGAACGCCATTTCAAGAGCAGTCGGAGTCCATACCCATCTCCTTTGAACAGTGCTAAAGCGTGGAGCGAATTTGTTATGTATATGTTATAATGATAAATCGGACAGAACTAATATCGGTAACGGGAGTTTGAGAAACTATGAGCAGTATGGATAAAATGTGGGCGTCCTTTATCGCCATGGGATTGATGGTGCTGGCATCCGTGCTGATTACCTTTGCCAGAGGGAAAACAAGCGGAGCGGTACGGTTCATTTTGTCCCTTATCGCATTTGTGCTTTTCATTCCCATCCTTATTTTAATGCTGTTATCGATGATGTGATTCGGAGGAGAAAATGCTTGAGCTAAAAGGCAAGAGAACACAGAAAGATGTAGGAACGGTCATCGGTCGGACAATTCTGGAGCATGCCCTTGAGCACAAAGTGGAATGGGGTTTTTCCTGCGTGCGGGGAACCTGCGCCAGATGCCGGACTTTCGTTGCGGAAGGAAGGGACAATTTGGGGGAACCGACTAAGGCGGAACGGGACAGGCTTGATCCGGAGGAAATTGAAGAAGGGTACCGCTTGGGCTGCCAAGCGGTCATTGTCAAAGAAGGCCGTATAGTGGTCGTCAACAGTACTTATTTTTAAGCGGTTAACCATTGCAAGTTGCGGGCTCTCGGAAAGGCGGGCCGCTCCGCAGAAAGGACAACGGATGCAAGTTTCGATCAGATTTTTGCCAAGCGGCCGAACGGTCAAAGTAAAGCAGGGAACGACGATTTTGGAGGCCGGGAAAAAAGCCGGCGAGGCGATACGGACCCGATGCGCAGGGAAGGCTGCCTGTTTGATGTGCAAGATCCTTGTTCGGGATCAGGCCGGTTTATCGCCGGTCACCCGGAATGAACGCGTCAAATTGGGGGAGATGGCCGACCGCAATTACCGCTTGGCCTGCCAGTCCAGAATCTGGGCAGACGTTGAGGCGGAGGTTCCCGAAGATCCGCTGAAGGCCGTCATCCGCAAAAAGCTGGCATCCGAGGAAGACCAGTGAGAACGTTCCTTGCCATTTCCATGGCACCAGCGAGTGATGAAAATGGCAAGCGATATGTCCTTGAAGAATTCGCATCAGTTCAATCAAAGGATGGGAAATCATGAATCATCGAATTGGCAATGCCGGATCGGGAATGTTCCGGCTCTTGAAACATGTTCTGTTCATCGCCTTATTCGGAGTGATGCTGGGCACGCTTGCCGGCTGTATGTATCCGGACAATCTGCGCAAAGAAAACCAAATCCCCCCGCGGGACCAATTATTTATCGTACAGCATGCCATTGATGAATTTCACAAGGCAACCGGCGTGCTGCCGATCATTAACAGTACGATGGACACACCGCTTTATGAAAAATATAAGATTGATTTTAAAAAACTTATGGAGAATCAATACTTGAGCTCAATCCCGGCGAATGCGTATGAACAAGGAGGAACCAATATCTATGTGTTGGTTAACCCTGAGCTCAAGCCTGAAGTCAAGCTGATGGATCTTATTTCCTATCAGGACGTTGGAGATATCCAGAAAGCGGTCGATGCGTATCGTTCCGCGCATGAAAATCAGCTTCCCACCGGTCAACCGGTTGCTCCCGGTTTCTATTTGCCGGATTTCGGCAAGATGGGCATGAAGCAAGGCCAGATCCGGAGCGTCTATTCTCACGGGTATTTATCCCTGCTGCTTCACCGTTCCGGAGAGGTGGTCATTGATTATGCCCCGGAAATTATGCAGATCATGAATAAGAAAGGGATTGCTTCTCCTCCGCCCGATACCGATTTGCGAACGTATTTGGTCGACAATTCGTTTTTCGTGCCCGTCAAATCTTTTCCATATTATTGGAAAAATAACGAACCTGTTGTAAGCGAGCGTTGATGGGCTCGGATCATTAGTTGGACGGTTGCAATGAGATGCCGTTTTTTTCAAACATGTTCATATAATCAAGCGGAGAGCATATACATCAAAATTGATAAGTTTGGTGGAAGCCTGCGTGAGGCCGGATCGTCGATCCGGCTGAAAAACTAGGCATAAACCATTTCGTGATACATATATTGTTACTAGTCCAAAAGCATGTACGAGTTTCGCCGCTGACTATTTTGAACGATCAAAGGAGGGCATCTCATTGGAAAAAGTTGATATTTTCAAGGACATTGCGGAGCGAACCGGCGGAGACATTTATCTCGGGGTCGTTGGCGCGGTCCGGACGGGGAAATCGACTTTTATCAAGCGATTTATGGAAAGCGTCGTTCTGCCCAACATCCGCAGCGAAGCCGATCGCATCCGTGCGACGGATGAGCTTCCGCAAAGCGCTGCAGGCAGAACGATTATGACGACCGAGCCGAAATTTGTTCCCAATAATGCTGTTCATCTGCATGTGGCCGAAGGTTTGGAAGTGAACGTCCGCTTGGTGGATTGCGTAGGTTACGCTGTAGAGGGGGCTAAAGGTTATGAAGACGAGAACGGCCCCAGAATGGTAACCACACCCTGGTTCGAGGAACCCATCCCCTTCCAGGAGGCAGCAGAAATCGGCACGAGAAAAGTCATTCAGGAGCATTCCACGCTGGGAGTGGTCGTCACTACCGACGGCAGCATAGCGGAAATTCCCCGAGAGGATTACGTCGAAGCGGAAGAAAGAATCATCAACGAATTGAAGGAGGTCGGCAAGCCGTTCATTCTGATCGTCAATTCCATTCAACCGAACGGCGATGCCGCTCAGGGGCTGCGTGCGGAGCTGGCGGAGAAATACGATATTCCCGTTATGGCAGCAAGTGTGGCCAATATGGGAGAAGCCGATTTCATGCGGGTGCTCAAGGAAGTGCTGTATGAATTCCCGGTGCACGAAGTGAACGTCAATCTTCCGAGCTGGGTCATGGTGCTTAATGAAAGGCATTGGCTGCGGAGCAGTTTTGAAATTTCGGTTCGCGAAACGGTTAAGGAGATCCGCCGTTTGCGCGATGTGGACCGCGTGGTCAGCCAGTTTGAAGAGTACGACTTTATCGATCGGGCCGGTCTCGCCGGGATGAACATGGGTCAGGGCGTGGCGGAGATCGACCTGTATGCTCCGGATGAACTGTACGACAAAATTTTGATGGAAGTCGTCGGAGTGGAAATTCGCGGCAAAGATCATCTGCTGCAGCTTATGCAGGATTTCTCCTATGCCAAGCGGGAATATGACCGGTATTCGGAAGCGATGGAAATGGTCAAAACGACGGGCTACGGCATCGCCGCTCCTTCTTTGGAGGAGATGACGCTGGACGAACCGGAATTGATCAGACAAGGCTCGCGATTCGGCGTGAGACTGAAAGCGACCGCCCCTTCGATTCATATGATTCGCGTGGATGTGGAATCCGAATTTGCTCCGATTATCGGAACGGAAAAACAAAGTGAAGAGCTTGTAAGGTATTTGATGCAGGATTTCGAAGACAATCCTACGAGGATTTGGGAATCGGATATTTTCGGCCGCTCCCTTCATTCTATCGTCAGGGAAGGCATACAAGGAAAAATTGCCATGATGCCCGATAATGCGCGCTACAAGCTGCAGGAGACCCTGGGAAGAATCATCAATGAAGGTTCGGGCGGATTGATTGCAATCATCCTCTAATCGCAAGCAAAAAAGCACCTGCGAAGGTGTTTTTTGCTGTTTCGACAGACTTCTTTTTCTCAAAAAAAGTGTCGGGAATGTATATTTTCCGAAAAATCAGTAAAGACAGGTATATAACGGACATTTTCCATTTGAGGGGGAGGTGATTGCATGAATAAATCGGATTTGATCGCCAGAGTCGCCGAAAGCACCGACCTTTCCAAGAAAGACGTGACGAAAGCGGTCGATGCAGTATTCGAGGCGATTTCTGAAGCGCTTCACAAAGGGGATAAAGTTCAGCTTGTGGGATTTGGAAATTTTGAAGTTCGTGAACGTGCTGCCCGCAAAGGGCGCAACCCGCAAACAGGCGAGGAGATTGAAATACCGGCGAGCAGGGTGCCTGCATTTAAGCCCGGAAAAGCTTTAAAAGACGGAATTTAATGAACTGTTACGTATCGTTCCGGTGATGCGGCCAGTGTTGAACCGTGCCTGTTCTTACGGCACGGTTTTTCATTGACTGCAGGGGGAAAGGTGAAAAAGGAACGGCAGCCGCTTAAGGAAAAAATTACTGTTGTCGTTGTGCTGTGATAATGTCACCCTGTAACTGTTCTGAGATAATGTCACTATGGGACAGGAGACATTGACATTGACTAGAGCAGAGTTGAAGAAGG
>NZ_JAYJLD010000023.1 GCF_035282765.1 Ferviditalea candida
GACGAATACTAATCGGTCGAGGGCTTATCCACAACTTTGCAGCATTGCTGCAGCAACATCCATGCGCACCAACGTTTGCTTCGCTTCTAGTTTTGAGGGTATAACTCACTCATATGCATTCCCTGATAGCTCAGTCGGTAGAGCACTCGGCTGTTAACCGAGTTGTCACAGGTTCGAGTCCTGTTCGGGGAGCCATATGCTCCCATAGCTCAGTAGGTAGAGTGCTTCCATGGTAAGGAAGAGGTCACCGGTTCAAATCCGGTTGGGAGCTCCAGCTTTTATGGCCCGTTGGTCAAGGGGTTAAGACACCTCCCTTTCACGGAGGTAACAGGGGTTCGAATCCCCTACGGGTCATAATTTTCTTTATCCTGATGAATGCATAACCTTTTGTTTTCGAGGGAAAAGTTAAAGAGGACGCTTAGCTCAGCCGGGAGAGCATCTGCCTTACAAGCAGAGGGTCGGCGGTTCGATCCCGTCAGCGTCCACCATGATTTTACTCCGTTGTTGGGGCATAGCCAAGCGGTAAGGCAACGGACTTTGACTCCGTCATTCCTAGGTTCGAATCCTAGTGCCCCAGCCAGTAAGAGCCATTAGCTCAGTCGGTAGAGCACCTGACTTTTAATCAGGGTGTCGAAGGTTCGAGTCCTTCATGGCTCACCATTTCTTTTGCGCGTGTGGCGGAATTGGCAGACGCACTAGACTTAGGATTTAGTGCGCCTCGGGTTTTATGAATCGAGAGGCGATAAATCCTTGAAACGTTTGACTTCTTCCGATAAGCAGTCCGCGCTAAACTTTTACCACCGCACTAAACTTTGTTTTTTTGAACCACGTTTTACGCGCTCGCTAAACCTTGGATTAGTGAGGCAAAAAGTTTGACGCGGTTCTTGTGTCGACATTAGCTCGATTTTCAAAACGAGTCAAGTCGAAAAATTGAAAAAGCAACAAATCCTGAAATTGGAATTGTTGCATAATAATGCGCGCATATGGCGGAATTGGCAGACGCACCAGACTTAGGATCTGGCGCCTTTGGCGTGGGGGTTCAAGTCCCTCTATGCGCACCACTTAAGAAAATGAGACCTTTAGATCACCTTCGATCTAAAGGTCTTTTTGCATTCAAGCAGAATATCAAGGTGGTTGAATACGCATTTTGTGGATGTCTACATCTTTAACCGTTTGTGAAGTATTCTATAGATAATCGAAAGTCGTATTAGTGGAATGATATGATGGGTATAGCCTTTATAGATACTAATGTTGTGCAGGTTAAAACGTGAAAGAGGAAGTTTGGAACTGAGGTGGCATTGATGATAAACGGCAATGACGATCCAGATCAGCTTGTCTTTGAATGGTCAAACGAATTGGAGCAATTGAAGCGACGGCTTCAGCAGGTTACAGAAGAGCGAGATCAGTTAAAGCGTCAAAATATCTTGCTTCTTCAGGAAAATAGTCTGTTGAAGAAACGGGTATTGCAACCATCTGAAGCAGAAATTGCTCCACTCAGCGTTTCAGGAAATGACCTGATCTTATCCGAGCAAACACCATTAGCTCCACGATCATCTCAAAAGACGGCGACTGTCACCAAGCATTCAACGATTGAGGAGAAGGTTCGCTTCTATCGTTCGCTCTTCAGAGGCCGGGATGATGTCTATGCCGTTCGCGGAATGGACAAGCAAGGAAAAACTGTGTATTACCGAAAGCGTGAGTTACTTGGCAAAGAGAACGGCAAATATATTTGGGGAGATGACGTCACGCTTACTGATGAGACGATAAGACGGCACATGGAGGATGAGCATAATCCTGTTACTGTAGGTCTGTATCCGATGCTGACGGACGAATCGTGTTGGTTTTTGGCCATTGATTTTGACAAAGCCACCTGGAAGGAAGATACCGCCGCATTTCTTGAAACTTGCCGGTCATTTGCCATTCCTGCGGCATTGGAGCGTTCACGCTCAGGAAATGGCGGCCATGTCTGGATCTTTTTCGAGGAGCCCGTTCCTGCGAGAACAGCACGGCAGATGGGGAGCGTTCTGCTCACTGCGACACTTGAAAAAAGAAATCAGCTTGGGCTGGATTCCTATGATCGCATGTTCCCCAATCAGGATACGTTGCCGCGCGATAAGAAATTGGGCAATTTGATAGCGCTGCCTCTTCAGCGCGCAGCCGGAAAACAGGGGAACAGCTTGTTTATCGACAGCGACTTTTCGCCATATCCGGATCAGTGGGTATATCTATCTTCTTTGCCGAAAATGAGCAAACAGGAAGTAGAAGCGATGATTGGCGTAGCTCAGCAAACTGGAGCGATCATCCGAATTGCCAATCCGCTGATGGAAGATGACGAGATAGAAAACGATACCCCCTGGTTAGCTGCCGCAAGCTCTGGCAAGATGGATATGCAGGTCAAGCTGCCGGCGGTTATTCATGCTGTACATAGCCAAATGCTTTTTATCGAGAAGGAACAACTATCCTCCGCGCAGTTAAATTTGTTTATACGCACGGCGGCCTTTCAAAATCCGGAGTTTTACCGAGATCAGAAGATGAGGCTGTCAACCTGGGGAATTCCGAGAATTATCAATTGCACCGAAGATCATCCGAAACATCTGGCCTTGCCGAGAGGATGTCTGGAGGAAGTAACACGTTTGTGCACGAACGCAGGCGCAGTCTTGGAACTGCAGGATGAACGACAGGCAGGGGTGTCCATTGCTATACAATTTCGAGGCGATCTTCGGGAACGGCAGCAGCAAGCCGTTCAGGAATTGGCCAAGGCAGATACTGGCGTATTATCTGCAACGACAGCCTTTGGAAAAACGGTTGTCGGTCTGTGGATGATTGCCTACCGTCAAACGAATACGCTCATTCTTGTTCATCGTACACAGCTCCTGGAGCAGTGGAAAGTGCGCATTGCCCAGTTTCTTGACCTTTCCGACAAGCAGGTCGGTCAAATCGGGGGCGGCAAACAGAAGCGTACGGGAATCGTGGACGTAGCGATGATTCAGACGGTGCTTGGCAAAGGGAAGGTTAAAGATTATATCGCAGAGTATGGCCATATTGTGGTTGACGAATGTCATCATGTGTCGGCTTTCAGCTTCGAACAGGTACTCAAGGATGCAAAAGCGAAATATGTTTTGGGATTGACTGCTACATTAACCCGTAAGGACGGACATCATCCGATCGTGTTGATGCAGTGCGGCCCGGTTCGTTTTCGGGCAGATGCGAAAAAAGAGGCGGCGGAGCGGCCGTTCCAGCACATAGTGATTCCAAGAATGACTGGATTTCAAATGGAAGAAGACGGTCACCAGTCGAGCATCCATGAAATTTATGATCGGCTTATCCAAGATGAGAAGAGGAACGAACAAATATTTGATGATGTGCTTCTGGCACTGGAAGAAGGCAGGTCACCGATTTTGCTAACGGATCGCACCGCTCATTTGGCTTATTTCGAAGCCAGGCTGCGAGGGTTTGCTAAAAATATCATTGTCCTGAAGGGCGGGATGGGCAAAAAGCAATTGCGGCTCGTACAGGAGCAAATGGAAAGAATCCCGGCGGATGAGGAAAGAGTGCTACTGGCTACAGGACGCTTTGCTGGAGAAGGATTTGACGATGCTCGATTAGTCACTTTGTTTCTGGCCATGCCATTTTCGTGGAAAGGAACGCTCCATCAATATGCGGGACGGCTTCATCGGCAGTATGAAGGAAAAAAGGAAGTTCGAATTTACGATTATGTGGATGAGCAAGTTCCATTATTAAAACGCATGTATAACAAGCGTTCTGGCGGATATCGAGCACTGGGTTATGAGCTGCGGGACTGAAAATGTAATGAATTAAACGAGAAGAGGGAGAGCATGAGCCGAAAGGAAAAAGGAGTTAATTCAGAACTGATTGCCTTGATGACCGGGGCAGAACTGCTGAGAGATGAGGCGCCAACTGCAGCCATGCTGCCGGGAAGCGCAGCGTGTATAGTTGCCAGGCGAATCAAAAAAGTTGCGCCCGCCTATAAGCCGAATAAGCAGCGGCTGCGGTGCATGCGTTGCGGTCACGCTGCGGTATACGATATAGGCATGACCGTTTTTAACGGGACAGGCTGGGAAAAAACGGTTGAAAACAGCGATTATCTCTCCAATCCGGATACGGATTTCGATATGCGGCGGAACTTGATAGACAACGCGCAATTTACCGGTTATATTCGTTGCGTCAAGTGCAATGGAGCGGGGGCGTGGGAGTTCACCTCACTACTTTTTACACTGGGGCTTATGGGGGGCGCAATGAGGGCGGAGGAGGATCGGGATGCAGGCTTTATGCTTGGAAAAATGCAGTTATATGACGGAACGAGCCCGCAATGGATGAGTGAGGGAGAAGAACGGTTTCTGGAACGGCTCAAGATGGATCGTGAAGACAGCCATCTATGGAATAAGCTGGGGAATTTGTATTACAAGGGCGGGAGGCCGGAGGTGGCTGCCGCTGTTTTCGAGCATGCGGTTGATATTGATGCTTCGCAGGTGGAATCCCATTATTCTCTGGCCGATTTGCTGTTTCAGATCGGAGAACTGGAGCTTGCTGCGAAGCATTTTCGGCAGGCTCTGGTGCATGCTCGCGTATACACCAGGCTGAATGCTTTGAAGTTGCGCGTTTTTTTGGCGGACAGCCTATGCAAACTGCTGGATATTCATCATGAAACGAAAGAAAAAGTTCCTTTTTTGCCCACGGAGGAGGAACTTGCTGTTATGAAGCAGTTGGATGAAACGGCTGCCGCCAAATCGCATGAATTGCATCTATATGAATTTGACTTGCGATCAGGGGATCGGGAGTCGTTCCTGCCGGTGGCGGAGATGTATATGGGGAAATTAGCGGATGACATCCCTGAACATGAACGTAAGCTGCGCAAGCATCAATCTATGCAACAGTTGAATGAAGGAAAGGAGACAGCGGTGTTGAAAGATAAAAGCGGTTATCCGGATAAAGGATGGGGGTCCGAGCGGCAACCCGTCATTGTCAAAGTGAGGACGGAAGAGCGTGCGGCGCAAGTCGCGCGGGTATGCGATCATTTTAACTGGCACTACATTATGGGCATGGAGCTCACGGAGGATTTAAGCGATTTGAAGAAGGCAATCAAAGAAAGATTTGCGCCTGCGAATGTATACGATCCTTGTCCGTGCGGCAGCGGAGCGAAATACAAGTTCTGCTGTGCAAAAACGATGAAGAGCTTTGATCTGAACGATTATTTGAAAACATTCGCGAACGAAGCGTCATTATGAGCGAAATGCATGCAAGCAGTCGATTCGGGGAGGAGAAAAGAAATGCCGGCAATAAGCTACAAGGAGTTCATGGAAGAGGTCAAGGGGCGCTTGGCGACACTTGACCATGAAAAACTCCTGAATCTGATCATTAGCTGGGCTGATAAAACGCCGTCTTCAAAGAGACAGGAATTCCTGGATGGATTCGTGTTGCCCGAGGAGAGGAAGGAAGCCGTATCTTCAGCAAAGACATTGTTGGATGAAATCGAAGTATTTGCGAAAAGAGTGGAGAATGGCGATTATTGCGACGGCTGGGGCTGGGATGAGGAGATTGGTGAAGAACGGGATTGGGGGGACGAAGGCTGGGCCGATGAAATGGACGAATTGTTTCTGCAGGCCAGAAGCTTATTGCTGCAAGGGGAATACAGGCTTGCTGAAGATGCGTGCACCAAGCTTTTCGGCATATTAGAAATGGGGCAAGAGCCTGGGCATCTTCCGGGCAACCCCGATTACAGCACGATGTTGAAAGCGGATTTAATGGAGCAGGTAGCGCTCTTCCTCCGATGCGTATACATGAATACTGCGCCTTTGGAGCGTCCGGCTTGTGTTTATGAAGCGATGAATGATTATGGATACTTGGCCGGCGAGTTGAAATTACAAAGCATCATAAATGCTTCCGGTTCCGTTCTTCCCGACCTCGATGGTTTCCTCGCCGAGTGGATCGACTTCTTGACCCGGCAAGGGGGAGTGCGCGTTAGCAGCTGGCTCCGGGAAGCGGTATGGCTCAAAGGAGGCATTCCCGCCATCTCCGCCTTTGCAAGGCAACATGCGGATCAGTATCCAAGGGCATATATGGATTGGATTGAGGCTTTAGAGAAGGAAGCGGATACCGAAGCAGTGCTCCAAGCTGCCAGAGAAGGTTTGGCTGCTATTCCACGGGATTATAATACAAGGTCCGAAGTGGCGGGAGTACTTGCAAGGATAGGGGAGAAGCGGGATGACCATGCGCTGAAGCTTGAGGGCTATAAAGAACGCTTTTATTCCGAGCCGTCTATCCGGCATATATTGGATCTGTATATTGCCGCCATAGAATGCGGACGATGGGAAGAGATGCGGGATCAGGCGGAGCAAAGGATTATGAAGCTTAGGGGCAAAGGCAGAGCGTCCGCAGGCTATTACGACAGAGAGCGGCAAACGTCTTCCGTTTCCGAAGGGATTGTATGCAGCGTTCTGCTTCTGGGCGGACGATATAAGCAGGTTTTTGAAATGTGCCGAAATAAAGGCTCCCTGGGGTGGAGCTCCGTTGATCATCCCAAGCCTGTAGTCATCACGTTCACGATGGTCGTTTTGGCGAAGAAAGGTTTCCTTTCGAACATCCTTATGAAGCAGTGGGAAGCAGCGATTGGAAATACAAGCCATGAGGCAGACAAGACATATATTGAAAAGTATAAGCAAGCGGCTGACCACGCAAGGGAATCGATCCCGTTCACCTGGGAGCAGGAACAATTTTATCTGCAGTGGTGCATGGATGAGGCCGGGCGCAGGGTGGACGGTATTGTCGGCAATCAGCATCGCGGCAGCTACCATAAAGCAGCGGGGCTTATCGTGGCGGTGGCTGAAGTGTTGGCTAGCAGGGAACGGGAACAGGAGGGAAAGAGCTTTATTGAAACATACAGGGGCAAATATCCTCGGCATTCCGCGTTCAAAAGCGAGCTTACAGCTTCCATGCAAGCATCCCATTTTTTCAATACAATGTCAAAGAAGTGACTTATAAAATACATGTGGAATTTCTACGATTACCCATTCGATTCTTGAGGCAAAGGAGATGCCAGTCACAGTGATTCCTATATCTATCGATAAATTCGTTGCATCCTATATGAAAAACAATCCTAAGGAACATAGACAAGGTATCATTATAAACTTGAAAGCGGCGGTTGCAGCCAAACATGAGGGAGCGTGCTGCAGCCAATGCGGGCAACCAATTTGGGCGATTGGAACAGCAATTGCAGGATGGAATGCATGCTTCACTTGCTTGACGGGTGAAGCGGACGATTCCGAAGATTACGAAATCGAACAGGTTTGTTGAGTGTGAAACAGCAGGAGATCTGTATCTAAGGGTAATTCAAGTGTTGCATGCATTGACGTATTCGTTTATGGACTTCGAGCCTGTATATTTGCTAAACTACAATTGAGGTGAGAAGAAATGAGCCAAGTGGAAGAAGTGCTGCAACACGTCTCAGAATTATCCAAGGCTGAGCAATTGCGCGTCTATTTTGATCTGCATCGTCGTCTTCAGGAGGATGTCGATCAGTTGGGCTTTCTAAAGCTAAGCGAAGATGCGCTTAAGGATTGGGACAATGAAGAGGACGACGTGTACAATGGCATTTAAACAAGGCACAGTGGTTCTGATTCCATTTCCATTCTCGGATTTAACCGGATTGAAGCAGCGCCCGGCGCTTGTTATGTCTTCAGAGGAGAGTCAGCAGGAAACCCGTCAGGTTATCTGCATGATGATTACTTCGACAGTAGCTACGCTCTCCACTGATTATAGTTTGACGTCATGGCAGCAAAGCGGGTTGCTGAAGCCTTCAGTCGTTAAAGTAAACCGGGTATTTACGATTAATTCTGAATTGGTCAAGCGAGCAATGGGGGAGCTGCCGGGTCATGATGTCGAGCAGATAAAATTGCGATTGTTTCAAATTCTTGGTTTCCAAAAAGAGAAAGACTGAGAGCGCTCATTTCTTGAGAAGCTCCAGTCTGTTGCTTTTACTAAGTTTGTTCGAGCTTCATGTGCTCCACCGGACTGTAACGCTGGCGCTGCTCCCTAACTTCGTTGCTAAAGAGCCTGACGTAAGTATACACCATTTCGAGCGATGAGTGGTCCAGTATTTGTTGGAGCGAAAACGGGTCGCCGCCGTTTCGGCTGTACATTTTTGCCATGGTATGGCGAAAGGTATGGGGCGATACGCGAACGCCGGCGATTCGAGCCATTTTTCCGTAGTTGGTGATCCGATCCTGTATGGTGCGTATGTGCAGCGGCTCATTTTCAAGCGAGATAAATAAAGTTTCAGTCTTAGCAGCACCACGCTCGTCTATGTTTGATTGAAGCACTTTGGCGCATGTTTTTTGAAAAGGTACATTCCTCGCTTTGGTGCCTTTCCCAGAAGCAATTCGCAATTCCCTTTCCTTGAGATGGACATCCTTCAACGTCATGGCAAGAAGCTCCCCAATCCGAATGCCGGTCTCCAAAAGAATGATCATAATCGTGTAATCGCGCAAGCCGGTAAATGTTTTTTGATGCGGTATGCGCAGTAATTGCAGGATTTGTTCGTTTGTAAACGTATGAATGGTATCTTTCCGCGCTTTGACTAAAGTCAGTTGTTCCGCTACGTTAATCTGTACATAATCGTGCTTGCGCAGAAAGGAGAAAAAGGCTTTGCAGCTTTTCAAACGCCCGTTGATGGTGTGCGGAGCCAGCCCCTTGTCCATCATTGCCGCGACAAAATACGTTTGTATATCGTGTAAAGATGCGGTGAGGGGATCAAAAGTTTGATTTTGCTCCAAAAAGCTTTTATTCATATGCTGTAGGCAATATTCAAAATACTCGATGGTTCGGCGGGACAAATTCCGATGCTTGCAGTCGAGCAAAAAGGCGTAGAGCAAATCATCAAACGTAGGCCGGTATTTCATGAACAGTATCAAGGTCGTGGAATCGAGTTGATTTTTCCGTCGAGAATTGTTTATTTCCATTATTGAAGGTCCTTTCTGTATACATTTTCTTCGGCGTAAGCGAGTAGCGATTCGATGGGACTCCATTTCTTATGCTGCGTTTGAAGATCGTTTTCCAGTAAACGCACGTAATTTCGGGTCATCTCCAATGTGGCGTGACCGAGTATGTGCTGGAGAGCGTAGACGCATCCGCCATTCATCAAAAACATCCGCGCCATCGTATGACGGAATTTAGGCAAGTAGAACAGATCGGGACGTAACGGGATTTGCTGCCTTTGCTCCGGGTAATGTGAATGGACTGTTCGGCCAGCAGAACGTCGTCAAGCTGGAGATGGCTTAGCTCTGCAAGACGAATGCCGGTATCCAAAGATTACGGGTATTAATCCGACATGGATGCGAGGCAAGAAACATACGAATTGTACGTGGGAGCATAGGGAGAGAGCATGTACATCTATTGATATCGTGCCCACCAACGATTGCGCCAAGTAAGATCATGCAATATCTGAAAGGTCGATCATCAAAAATGCTGCAAGATGAATTTCAGGAGTTAAAGAAACGATACTGAGCACAGCATCTGTGGGCGCCAGTGTATTTCTGCAGGACAGTAGGTACGGTAACGGAAGAAATAATCAAACAGTATATTGAGGAGCAAGGATAGGACAGAGACGACGAAATATTCAAGATTGAAGAGTTTTCAGTCACGAACTTAAGTTTGCTTCAGCAAGAGGACTTTTCAGTACACTTCAGTGTAAAGTATGACTATCAGTCGAAAGCTTCAGTAGGCTTTAGCCTGAACAGCGACTTTCAGTCGCAAATTGCGGTTGATTTGCCGCTTCAAAAATAGAGCCAAAGGGATGAAAGCGCTTTTACAACGCAGAATGTCTATCCTGATTTCATGCATGTCCATATTATGCGAGCAAGGTTTATTCAGAACAATTTGGCGTATTGATAGGATTTCTGCAATCTCTGTCGAAATTACAATGGACATTTTTAAACGGAGGAATGGACGATGTTGCTGTTTAATTGCCGCCATGTTTCGCAATAACTTTTGAGTCTCAAGCCAGCAGTTTGAAAGAGCGGAGGGGGAGCTTATAAGTGCAGCATGAAATAACAACGACGTTTACTCAACCCTTTAACGACTCGCCGTTGCAAGGCGATTATACAGATGATCAGATTATTGAAATGTTTCTGGCCGTTCGATGTAAATCTTCATATACTCAAAGAAATTACAGCAAAGCTATTGAGAAGTTTCGAAAATTTATTTCTCATAAATCGTTGCGCCAGGTTACTTGGCGGGAAGTCGAGGCGTATAAAATCGGACTTATCAAAGGTTACTGCAGCATAACCGGAAAGCCGCAAGCGCAAGGAACTGTCGCCGGCTTGCTTGCGCCCTTGCGCTCCTTGTACAAATGGGGCAGCGATCCGAACATCGCCATATTTCCTCATAATCCGACAACAAGCGTTCAATCGCCCAAAGTGTCGATAAACAGCCAAAATCATTATTTGACCCGGAGCGAAGCGGGCGAACTGTTGGAGCAGCTGAAAAATCAGGGGGACAGGAACTATCTGATCGGACTCGCTCTGATATTGTTGGGACTGAGAGTATCGGAGTTGGTTGCCGTTCGTCCTTCCGACTTTCATTACGATCCGTCAGGCAAGTTCACCTGGCTGACAGTAGTAAACGGGAAAGGGGGCAAGCGCAGGGAGGTGAAAGTCCCGAATGTATTATGGGAGCCCATGCTGCCGTATATTGGAAAACAGTCCGTTCCTGCATTGGAAACGGCGGAGAACGCTAATCATAAGATAAAGGACAAACCGATTTTTCCTATTTCCATCAGGCAAGTTGAACGGATTATAGCAGAAGCCGCCTTGCAATGCGGACTTGGGAAGAAAGTAACGCCGCACTGGTTAAGGCACACGAACGCTACTCTTGCGCTGCTTTATGGAGCTTCCTTGCAGCAAGTCCAGGAATCATTGGGACATTCGCATATGAATACTACCCAGCGTTATTTGCACACAGTCGAACAGCTGAAAAAAGCCGCCCCCGACTTTGTTGAAGACAGCTTAAGGGACTTTTTTTGATAGAACAAGCCGGAAACTTCGTGAGCGATTCATTGCGGTTTTATCAAGGAGATAATCGAAAAATGCGTAAGCGACCGTGATCCATACGCGAATCACGGTCGCTTTCACTTTTCCTGCAAACGCAATGTCGAACTATGTTTGTAAGTCGACTCTCACTTCCAATTATAGTTCTTGAATCACAGATTGACAAGAGCAATTGTCGGCAAAATTTGGGTACATATTCATGATGCGATATCCTTATTAGGAATAAAAACTGCATTTTCAAGGTTGTTTTTAGTCAAATGATTGTCGATTGATACGTGTTTAGGTCGAATTATGTCTAACTACAAACATTGTTCGACAGGTTTCATCAATGACATTTTCATTTGAATACATACATAGGAAATGTACGCATTCGCGAAAAACGCTATTGGAATGAGGTTGAAGGCCGTTTCGCGCGTGTTCTTCATTCAGGAAGTTTGGCTTCAGATAAAGAACGAGAGGTAGTTGATCATGCGGCGGATTGCAGAGATGACTGATGAAGAAGTGTTAATAATGTTAAAAAGCGGAGAAAATGAGTTTTTTACGCTTGCGGAAGCTCATAAAACGTTAGCCGCCATGCAAATTCATGCCGGCATCGAAGAGATACGCAAGAGGATTTATTTTTTATTTCGCGACGGCTATCTGGGGAACGAGCCGACAGGCGATGGAGTCAATGTATACTTTCTCATCTTTGTTCCAGATAACTGAAACCGTTTCGATACATACGAATCCATTTCATTCATTTATTAATGCCGGTCTTTATTTCCTGGTTGCACAGGCGTACCAATAACCTTGCAACAATGACTATCGACCGAGCTTAATAATAAATAATCAACAATATGCTTAACACTTGGGAGGCGCAGCAACTTTATGGAAAAGAAACTTGCAAGGCCAGCGGTTATTCAGAGCGAGAGGAATGGCGGTCAAGCTTCCGGTCAGTCCGACGACATGGAACGGAAGAGAGCGCTTGCCAAGAAGCAGGCTCAGGATAAAGTCCGCGCAAGAACCTTAGCCAAGCAGCAGCAGCTCGCGGAGCGGATTGCCACGGCGACCGAGCAGCTCGCCTCCGGCATTGAAGAAGCCAGCGGCGCGGCGGAAGAACTGGGCGCGACAACCGAGCAAATCGCCAAGGGCGCGAATGAAGCTTCTTCGGCGGCGGAAGAGTCGAGAGCGGCCATTAACCAGATTGAGAAGGCGGCCGTCGTTGCGGACAAAAATGCCAGAGAATCGCTGGAGCGCGTAGATTTGGCGAAGGATTTGGTCGAGAACACGACGAGCGAAATTGAAACGATGATCGTAGGGATTCAATCGGCGGCGGAAGTCAACCTTGAGTCGGTCAAGCTGGTCGGGGAGCTTGAGAAGCAATCGGACGAGATCGGGAACATTGTGCAGGCTGTGGTGCGAATTGCCGATCAGACGAATTTGCTCGCCCTGAATGCGGCGATTGAAGCCGCAAGAGCCGGCGAACACGGCAGAGGGTTTGCCGTTGTGGCCGACGAGGTTAGAAATCTTGCGGAGATTTCCGAGAAGTCTGCGAGAGATATCAGGGAAATGGTAACGGAAATTCAAACGAATGTCAGGGTCGTTGTCGGCGATATTGAGAATGCCGGAAAAGCCGCCAACGAAGAAGTGGAGAAAGCGAAGAAAACGACTGCCGATCTTGCGAAAATTGCTCAGGAGGTCATCATCGTGCAGCGCGGCGTCGCCGAAATATCGCAAAACGCGACGGATGCCAACAAGGGATCGGCAGAATTTCTGGCGCTAGCCGAGCAAATTGCGGCAGCGGCGGAGCAGCAAAGCAGCAGCTCCGAGGAAATCGAAAAATCATTGCAGATGCAAAATAAAGCGTTCAGCGAATTGAACGCGGCGGCGTCCGATCTGGCGCAGATGGCAGAGGATCTGAAGGTCTCCACCGACGCCCAAAAGTCGGCGGAGGCGCTTGCCGCAGCCGCGGAAGAATTGTCCGCCAATGTGGAGGAGGGCAATTCCACAGCCGGCGAGATTCTGAAGGCGATGCAGCAAATCTCAAACGGCGCTCAGGCGCAAGCCGAACTTACGGACAAGTCCGCGCAGGTTGCGGAAAGGCTTGCAGTCGCATCCAAGCAAATGAACGAACGGGCGATTTTTTCCACCGAGAAGCTGACAGAGCTGCAAAAGCTGCTTGAAAACAATAAAATCGCGGTGGATGACCTCATTTTCGGCATCTCCACTGCGGCGGACGCGAGCATGGTTTCCGCCAAAAATATTAAGAGCCTGGAAGAAATCGTTCGTCGAATTGAAAAAATCGTCGATGCGATCGTAAACGTTACGATTCAGACCAATATGCTGGCCGTGAACGGCTCGATTGAGGCGGCGAGAGCGGGGGAATTCGGCCGGGGATTTTCAGTAGTGGCGGGAGATATTCGTTCGCTCGCCAACGAGTCCGCCGAGAATACCGATAAAATCAAGGATCTGGTAAGAGGCATCCAAAACCAGATTCAACGGGTAGCCGCCGATATCGACGCCTCCAGCAAAACTTCATTCGCTGAAGTGGAGAAAGCAAAGAAGGTCACCCATAACCTGAATGTCATTGAAGAGAACATGATCAAGATTATTTCAGGCACGACTGAAGTTCAGAAGACGACGGACGAATCGATGGTAGCGTTGGAGCAGGCGAGAAAAGGCGTCGAACAAATTGCCGCCGCCGCGCAGGAAGCAAGCAAAGCCGGAGCGGAAGCGACGGTTGCAGCCACGGAGCAGTCCAAAGGCATGCAAGACCTGGCGGAAGCGATTGAAGAAATATCCGGTCTTGCCGATGAATTGCAAAATATGTAACGGGATGGTGAGGTTGAAATGGCGGCTATTGACAGTCAAATGAACGAACGCCAGTTGGTCACCTTCCATCTTGGGGACGATGAATTCGGGGCGGACATTATGAGCGTGAAGGAAATTATCCGAGTTCCGGAAATTACGAAAGTTCCGAACGCTCCTGATTACATCGAGGGCGCCTGCAACTTGCGCGGCCAGGTGTTGCCTATTCTTGACGGGCGTTCCAGGCTGAACATAACAAGGAAGGACAAGGACGAGAACAGCAGAGTGCTGGTCATTGATGTGATTGGCGCGGCAACCGGCGTTGTCGTTGACAAGGTATCCGAAGTGCTGCGCGTCAGCACGCAAGATATCGAAGAACCGCCGCAAATCGTTAAAAATACGCATGCCGATTATTTGCGCGGGGTTGTCAAGCTGGATGGGGGGACCAGGCTTATCATGCTGCTTGACGTCAACAAGGCGGTCAGCGGCGGCCAGGAAAAGCTGCAATTCCATGATCAGCAGCTTGCTGATGCCTTCAAAAATGATGCCGGGTCCGAAGCCGAGACCGATAACGACGATCAACTGGTCTCGTTTCTGCTGGGTCAAGAGGAATATGCGATCGGGATCAAGCAGGTTAAAGAAATCATTCGCGTGCCTGACATTATGAGGGTTCCGAACTGCGAGGCTTATGTAGAGGGAGTAGTATCCATTCGCAATCATCTGTTGCCCATCGTCAATTTGCGAACTTACTTCGGCATGGAAAACAAGGAGATTACGGATCAGACAAGGATTCTCGTCGTAGATATGGGCGAAATTATGGCCGGAATGATGGTTGACAAAGTGCTGGAGGTATTGAGGATCCCTTCCAACGTCATTCAACCGCTTCCGAAGTATTCCATGCAAGCCGGAGAACAATTGAAGGGCGTCGCCAAGCTGAACAACGGGCAACGGCTGATTATGCTGCTGGAACCTGCCCGAATGATCTCGGCCGATCAGTACGAGATGATTAGCGGCGCCAAAGAAACCGGCAAGCAAGACGAAGAGACGGGAGGCCTCGGAAGACAGTCGATGGATGAGGAGCATCTGGTGACATTCAGGATCGGCGGCGAAGAATTCGGCATCAAAATCAAAGAAGTGCAGGAAATCAACCGGATGACCGAAGTGACGAAAATTCCCCGCGCTCCGCGCTACATTGACGGAATCGTCAATTTGCGGGGGAATATCATACCTGCGCTCGACTTGAGAAAGTTTTTCGGATTAGCCGAAAAAGAAATGACCGACGCTACCCGAATCATCATTGTCGATTCCGGCGGCGTGAAAACGGGGATCGTCGTCGATTCGGTTTCCGAAGTGTTGCGATTTGAAAGATCGCTGATCGAGCTCCCTCCGGATATTCTTCATAACGGCGTCGAAAGCGATTATGTGGAAGGCGTCGGCAAGCTGGATGACGGAAAAAGGATGATTTTGATTCTGAATCTGGAGAAAGTATTGAGTTTCCAGAAAATACCAGCCTGAGTTGAATTACCCCGGGAGAGCAGAAGATCAGCCCGGGGTAGTTCCGATTTTTTATTACGTGACAGGTGATTGCAGTGAGGGACAGGATAAAAGTATTGATCGTGGACGATTCCGCGTTAATGAGAAAAGCATTGAAAGAAATCATGATAACGGACAAGACGATTGAAGTCGTCGGCGCGGCCAGAGACGGACAAGATGCGATCGACAAGGCCGGCGAGATGCAGCCGGATGTGATTACGATGGATATCAACATGCCAGTTATGGACGGCTTGACTTCCATGCAGCATATTTTGAACGATCACCCGAAAATTCCGATCATCATTATCAGTTCGTTATCGACGGAAGGGGCTTTGACAACCTTCGAGGCATTGGCGCTGGGGGCGTTTGATTATGTCGCCAAACCTTCCGGAACGGTATCTTCCAATATACATGTCGTTGGAAAAGAAATCATCGACAAGGTGAAATTGGCATACAAGAGCGCCAATCGCAACAGCCTGAACGGCAGAATTAAAGCAAGAAGCGCGGCGGCGGAAAAAAAGACGGTTGCTTCTCAGCGAAAATCTCCAGCGCCCGGAAGCAACGAGCTGTCAGCCGTTGTCGTCATCGGCGTATCGACAGGCGGCCCCGGAACATTGATGGAAGTGCTTCCGAGGCTTCCCTCCGACCTGAAGGCTGCGGTTGTGGTTGTGCAGCATATGCCCGCTTCATTTACTTCTTCGTTTGCCCGAAGAATGTCGGAAGCGTGCGCCATTTCCTTCAAGGAAGCGGAAGCGTGCGACATTCTGGCCAATGGACGCGGCTACCTTGCTCCTGGAGGCTACCAATTGCTCGTACACAGAGACGGCAAGCTGCTTCGTCTCTCCTCCAGCCCGGAGACGCAATTTATGCCCAGCGTCAACGTGACGATGGCATCGGTGCTGGAGCGGTGCGGAGGGGAGCGGATGGTTGGTGTCATTATGACGGGCATGGGCGATGACGGCGCAGATACGATGGTGAAAGTCAGAGAAGCCGGAGGAATAACCATCGCCGAGGATGAATCGACGGCCATCGTGTTCGGCATGCCGCAAGAAGCGATCAAGCGGGGGGGAGCGGAGATTGTTGCGCCTTCGTACAAAATCGCAGGCGAAATTGTGAAAGCCGTCAACAGAATCCGGAGCAATCGAAAAATATAAAGCGGTCGTTTATCCTTGACGTCCCAACTGAGGTGAAATTGCAATGGATCCGATGTATATAGCGTATTTTGAAGAAACGGAAGAGTTTCTTCAGAAAGCCGAGGGATGCTTGATCAAGCTGGAGACCGCTTACTCGGCAGACGATATTAATGAATTGTTCAGAATCGCCCATTCGATTAAAGGTTCCTCCATGATGATGGGCTATGATAAAATCGGCAATTTGACGCACAAGCTTGAAGATATGCTTGACTATGTCAGAAAAGGGAAACTCCAGCTTGACAGTCAAGTATTCCGATTATGCTTTGACGGTTTGGACTATGTAAAAAAATTGTTTGAATCCAAAAAAGCGATGCTGGATGAGGAGAACGACAAAGATGTCGTTCTGGCAGCCAGGAAGCTGGAAGAAGAAATCGATCAATTGCTTCGGGGAATATCTGAGGAAAAGAATCCTGATCGCAAACAATCCGAACCCGTCTCTGGAATTGTCAGCGCCATGAAAGAAGTGGAGCACGAAGCGAAAAACCGTTATTTCATATCCGTCTTTTTTAGCGACGACGCACCCATGGCTCAGGCTCTTCTTTTTATGATCTTTCATAATATCAAGGGAATCGGCTCGCTCCTGTATTCGAGCGTATCGGATCATGATATCTTCGCTTCGTCCCCGGATCGCTCCGTAACATCATGTGAAATGATACTGAATACAGAAATGGAAGCGTCTGAGCTGTACCCGTATTTTGAATTGACATATGTGGACAAGACAGTCATTATCGACATCTCAACAAACAGCTTGCAGAACCTGGCTGTTCCCGATACCCCAAACACATTTGCTTTTTTTGAGATGTTTTTTAATGAATTCAAAAAAATATACGACGTTCTGTTCGACGATCAAACGATCAACAGCTCGGAATTGCTCACAATCATCCGGGAACAGGCTGCAAAAATAGGCAATGAAGCGGAAAATGCGTCCCCCCATGCTGTGAAGTGGGAAATTAAACGGTGTTGCGAACGTTGCCTGTTGTTGCTGACGGGGAAAACGAAACTCGGCAATGAGTCGAGAAACATGATACGGAACGAATTTATGGAGATGTTTGAAAAGGTTTATCGTTTTGTCAGAGGTAGGCTCATATTTAAAATTTTCAAGGCAAGAAACCGAAATTTCAAGAATCAGTTGAGCGAAATCGTAGAACGAATGGACAAAACGCTCGTCCGCAAATTATTGATTGATGTCAGCGCATTAAACGAATGGGAGACAAGCGATCTGACATTCCTGATTGATTTGAAGAGACAGTTGCGCGGGAAAGGGATTACGATTGCCGTTATTGCCGGTGTCCCGTTGAATAAAAGACTGGTAAATATTTTGGATTCCATTGCGCCGATTGAACGATTCAGCGTGTTCGATACGGAATTGAACGCGGCTCTGGGCGATTATGCAGCCGAAGGGCGTTCAAACATTTGGGGAGGAGCGGCGAAATGAGCGGCTACAGCATTATGATTATGGACGATGAAGCGACAGCAGAAGCGCTTCGGACAGCTTTGAAATCGGCCGGGTTTAACCAAATCGATTGTTTTAGCGATCCTGTGAAAGCGATGGCCGCCTTTGAAACCAGGAAGTATCACGTCTTGTTGGCGGATATGGATATGCCGGAGCTGGATGGGATCGAAGTTTTGAGCAAGGTAAAAAAATACGATCCGATGACCCAAGCGATTATGACGACAACAAGCTCCAGCATTGATCGGATATTGATCTGTCTGGAGCTTGGAGCCAGCGATTATATATTGAAGCCGTATCTGAACGATACAATCGTTTTGGAAGCAATCGAAGCTTCCATAAAAAAATTGGAAAGATGGAGAACGACAATTCAAGGTGCGGTATTGAAGCAGAGCGAAGCAAATCAGGAAAAAACATGAAAGAACCAGGTGATGGAGTGATACTGTCCGACGAATTATTCGGGAAATTTGTCAGTCTTGTTTATCAAAGAACGGGAATCTCATATGAAAATAATAAAAAGTACTATGTGCAGAAAAGAATAGAAAAACAGCTTGAGCGGCTGCAAGTGGACAGTTTTAACGAATATTACCTGCTGCTGAAGTTTTCTGAAAGCACGTCGGAATTTGATCGTTTCATCAACGATCTTACCATCAACGAAACGTATTTTTTTCGCGATTTCCCTCAGCTCAGAAATTTTGCGGAAGATGTATTGCGCGCGGTTGTCAAGGAAAAGGAGAAAAAAGGCGACTACAAAATCAAAATATGGAGCGCCGCTTGCTCAACCGGAGAAGAACCTTATACATTGGCGATTATTTTGCAGGAAATGCTTGACGAGCCTGATAAATGGGACTTGCATATCGTCGCTTCGGACATTAATTCGGATGTGCTTCACAGAGCAAAAATCGGTCAATACGATTACAGGTCGGTCAGAGACGTTCCTTCCGTTTATCTTGAAAAATATTTCACCTTAAAAAATGAGAAGTATTCGATCCTTCATTCCCTGAGAAGGAGTATCAATTTCAGGAAAATTAATTTGATGGATTCCGAAGCGGTAAGCGATATTACAGGCTGCGACTTTATATTTTGCAGAAACGTGCTGATTTATTTCGACGACAGATCGCGGGAAAAGGTGTTGGGCGATTTTTACAACTGCTTAAATCCCGGGGGGTTTTTATTTCTGGGGCATTCTGAATCTGTCGGAAGAATATCGTCCGCTTATAAATCGCAAAGGATTGGAGATTCAATTGTTTATTCCACTCATAAATAAAGGCAGATGCGGCAAGCGTTAGGAGCGTGCATAAGATGGATGGCAGGATTGAACCCCCAAATGTGGATAGTTGGAGAGCGTTTCAGGCGGATTGGACGGAATGTCTGAAAGATCTGGAAATACAAATCTTGAAGCTTGAGGTTCAACATCAGGATTCGGAATTGATCGAGGATTTGTGCGACAGAATGCATCGCATGAAACGAGGAGCCTCCTATGCCGGATTCATTCCGGTCAGAATGATTGCTTACGAGATGGAGACCGCTTTTGACGCAATCCGCGGGAAAACAATGGAAGTCCGTTCGGAGCTTATCGACAGTTTGTTGTTTGCCGCCGACATTCTCAGCCGCTGCGCGAATGAGTTTACGGCCGCGGAACAGTGGAATGAAGCCGCTGCCAAGCTGCGCGATATTGCCGCCGTTTGCATAAGAAAGAAAGAGAATGAAGCCGTGAGGACGGGATCGACTCTTTCAGATTCCACGCCTAAATCCAGGGAACAGTATTTGTATGACGCATATGAGCTTATCGATCATATGATAAACGAATCGTTCATGAACCTTGATCGCGATGAGAATGATAGGGAAGCGCTCGGCGAACTTATTCGAACCGTACACGGCTTAAAGCGAGTCGTCGAAGGTTTTTGCTCGGCGCTTTCCACGGAAAACCTCCATGCTGCGGCATTCAATGAGGTCTACCATCTTTTGGAACGGTTTGACATCCTGTTGAATCTGCTTACGGACAGAAAGCAAGCGTTCACCAAAGACAGATTAACCCTGGCCTATGAGATCACAGACTATTTGAAGTCTTCCATGGAGTCGGCGGCGCTTGAGAACGGCGCTTCAACTCTTCATGCGGATATGTTGGAGAAGATAAATGACGAAATATCCTTCCTGACTGCTCTTCCTCAGAGCGAAAGCGAAAGCGGGATGCCGTATGTTCCTCCCAATAACGAGCCTCCCGAGTCTGCGTCAAAATCATCAATGCCGCAGAGTATTCGGGTCAATCAGGACAAGCTTGACAAGATGATGAATATGATATCTGAATTGCTGATTGCAAAGAATGCGTTTATCCATTTGTCCGCAAAATTGAATGCGGAGTACGATCTGCCTGAGTTATCCAAGGATATGAAGGAAGTAGGTTTTGCAGTCAATCGAATATCGGACGAATTGCAAAATACGATTATGTCCATCCGTATGATCGAAGTGAAGACGATATTCCAAAAAATGCCGCGCATTATACGGGATGTCGCGCAGTTGACGGGAAAGAAAATGGAGCTTGTCATGGTCGGGGAAAACACGGAGATCGACAAGACGATTCTTGAGCAGATCAGCGACCCGATCGTGCATTTAATCCGAAATGCAGCGGATCATGGCATCGAGTCTGCGGAAGAGAGGCTCGGAAAAGGAAAAAGCGAAACGGGAAAAATTACGCTCAGGGCGTATAACAGGGACAAGCATGTGTATATCGAAATTGAAGACGACGGCAAGGGAATTGACGCAGCGGTCTTAAAGAGAAAAGCGCTAGAGAGAGGCTTCATCAGCGCCGAGAATGCGGATAAAATGTCCCCACACCAACTGATGCATCTGATCTTCCTGCCGGGCTTCAGCACAGCCGGTCAAATAACGGAAGTGTCCGGCCGGGGAGTCGGCATGGACATTGTAAAGAGCAATATTGAAAAAATAAACGGCAGTATAACGATACATAGCGAAGTTGGCAAGGGAACGAAGATGGTTATCCATTTGCCGCTTACGCTTGCCATATCCAGAGGGCTTATCGTCAGCGCCGCAGAAGAGACCTACATCTTCCCTATCGACCACATCTCCGAAACGGTGAAGATCAATCGAAATGATCTCCATGAGTTCGACGGGAAGTATTTTGCATCCCATAAAGGCGAAGTGATCGGCATCGAATGGCTCAGCAAGCTGTTCTTGCTTGAGACGGACATGCAAACAAACCATGAAGAGCTGAACGCCGTCGTCATCTCCAACGGCGCGGAAAAATTTGGCGTGATTGTAGACAAGCTCAAGAATGAACAAGAGTTTGTCATGAAAACGTTGAACGGCAATCTCGCTGGAATTCCGGGCATATCCGGTTCCACTCTGCTTGGAAACGGCCAGGTTGTATTGATCGTCAATCCGGTCGATCTGATTCAGCTTGCCAAAAAATAACGTTTTCGAGGAGGGGGCATATGTCAAAAAAACCTGTGAAATACGCCGTGTTTAACAACAAGGGCGGAGTCGGGAAAAGCACATTGGCGGTGCATATCGCCCACGGTCTTGCCCTTGAAGGGTATAAGGTATTATTGCTGGATATGGACGGACAGAACGATGCGAGCCTTTTTCTGGGGTTTACTTCCGAGGATTATAAATGGACGCTGTACGACGTGATTTGCGGACGGCAACGAGTCGATCTTCGGGAGTGCGTGATCCATGCGAGGAATAATCTTGACCTGTTGCCCTCGACTCAGGTGGATTTGATTAATCTGGAATTTTACAGGGAATCCCGCATCGATCTGGTCTTGAATGAAAAATTGAAGCCTCTTGAAGAGCTGGGGTATCAGTTTGTCATTATCGATTGCGGACCCCAGCGCACCAAAGTGAACGACGCGGTGTTATGTTATGCGGACGGCCTGATCGTGCCGGTGCAATTGCAGGCCGCATCCGTTCGGGCAATTGGCAATATTTACGAGTACCTGGCTGACATGCGGCTCGATGCCGACTTGATCAAGCTGGTCGTGCCCAATATGCTGGATCAAAGAACGAACGATTCGAGAGAAAATATGGAGATATTGAAGGAATTTATTGCGAATGACGATTTGCTGGCTGCGCCCGTTTTTCGGAGAACAAAAATCGCGGAAGCCGGAAAATTGGGGAAAACCGTTTTTGAATATGACAACGAATCGGCGCAGCAATTTGAAAGCGTCGCGAAAAGGGTGATATCCATCCATGGCTCGGGGGAATAGGGGAAACAGGGATCAGTCCAATTTGGAAAAGATGAAAAGCGAAATGAGGAGGAAGCGGCAAAAGGCGGAACCGTCATTCGGGCAACCGGCCGATACGGGGATAAAGGAAAATGCCGAAACGCATGACGTTGCTCTTGAGAATCCCATGCCTCCGTTTGGCGACACGCTTCTGTCAATGGAGGGCGTATCTGTCGCCGTCGCAGAAGAACGCAGTCCTGCGGCTGCCGTGCAGACGGCAAACAAGCTTGAACTGGTCGTATTCAAGGTTGGAGCGGAGCATTTCGCCTTTAAACTGACCCATGTGCGGGAAATTGTCAGGGTTAACGAATTGCGAACGGTTCCCAACGCTCCTGAGCATGTTGCCGGGTTGTGCAACTTAAGGGGCAGTATCTTGCCGGTAATCGACATACGCAGGCGTTTTCACATGCCTTTGAAAGAGTACGACGATGACAGCAGAATTATTGTTTCAGATATAGATGGAAAACAGGCGGGCATCATTACAGACCGCATCTCAGAAGTGGCGAGCGTTGAAGCTTCCGAGGTTGTGGAACCGCCTTCCCATATTAGGGATCATAACGAGGGATACGTAACCGGAATCATTGTCAGAAACGATCGTATGATCATGGTTCTGGATGCGGAAAAGATTGTAAGCTCGTCTCAACTGGAGACTGCGTTCGAAAACAGGAAAAGAGCGAATAAAGATGAAGAACTGGGAAATTCAGCCGCGCGCGCGGATATCGTAGAAAATCTGTTGTTTTTCCATATAGCCAATGGGTTCTACGCGCTAAACCTGAAGCATGTAAAAGAGATCTTACGATATTCCGGGCTGACGAGCGTTCCGAACTCTCATCCCTATGTAGAGGGAGTAATGTCCCTGAGGAGCAGCTTGCTTGCCGTAATAAATCCGGGGAAAATCTTTGGCGTTTTCGACCATCGAATTCACGAGGATACACGGATTGTCGTCATTGACGCCGGGACTTGTTCTTACGGTATCGTCGTAGACGAGGTAACGGAAGTTGTCAGCGTATCGAGAAATCAGTTTTTCAATCCTGGCAGAATCTTGAACAGCAACGGCCTGGATTGTGTAAACGAATTTGTCAAGCTGGGCGATGATCGAGGAATTGCGATGGCGCTCGATCCTTTCAAGCTGATTTCCTTTGCTGATTTGAGCGACATTCATCTTGGGACAAACGAGATTTCCCGTCAAACTGAACGGCCGGATGACGATCTTGCCAAAGAGCAAATGAATCAGAATAAGATTGTGGCATTTAAAATTGGCGAAGAAGAGTATGGCGTAGGAATCGATTGCGTTCGCGAAATTAACAATCTCGGCCGAATTGCGGCTATTCCGGGAGCTCCTGATTACATGGCCGGAATGACAAATCTGAGGGGGGATATTATCCCGCTGATGAAGTTGGGGACGTTGTTGGGAATGGCCGAAGACAATAAACGTTCTCTTTATAAATTTCTGGTTGTCGAGCACAATCAAGAACGAATAGGCATAATAGTCGACTCCGTGTCGGAAGTCATCGGGATAAACAATGAGCGCCTTGAAGAAGCGCCGCAGGCTTTGGAAGCGGAGAATCAGAAGAAATATATTCATCAAATTTGCAAATTGAATGAAGGAAAGAGGACGGTTCTGCTTATCGATTTGCCGTCAATCCTGGAGTTTCTGCAGTAACATCTTTCCGCGAAAGGAGTTCCCATGAAAAAGGCGCTTGTTGTTGACGATATGATGTTCATGAGAATGACATTGAAGAACACCCTTGAAAAGAACGGGTTTATGGTGGCAGGGGAAGCGGATAACGGGATCGCCGCTGTTGAAAAGTACAAGGAATTGCAGCCGGATCTCGTTACTCTGGATATTACGATGCCGGTCATGGACGGGCTTGCGGCGTTGCGGGAAATAAAGAGGCTGAACAAGGACGCCAATATTATCATGGTTTCCGCTTTGGGACAAGAGTCCATGGTTATGGAAGCCATGCAAGAGGGGGCTAAAGGATTCATTGTCAAGCCATTTAAAGAGGATCAAATTATTCGCGCTGTCAGCAAATTTGTATAGCGGAGATGATCGCAAGATCCGGAGCGATGTCATACTCCGAAAGTTCAATCATATGGAGAAGGCGTTCCTGCTCAAGAAGAAGTTCCGCGTCTCCTTCTGCCGGAATGTCTTTTTTATAGCGATGTTTCGATCAGGATGGGCCAGGTCGGCAAGTATGCGCATAGACGGAGCAGACCAGCCTGGCCGACATTCCCGCAGGCGGCCTGCCAGGAGGAGAGGAGCGCGAATCATATGAAAATTCCCGCTTTTATGTTGTCAAAGGGGAATGAAGCAGCAGGTCAATCGGATTTATCAGACGTTTTGCAAATCGATCCGGGTTCGGAATTGGACAACCAGATCCGGATGATCGGATTGACGGCCAAGGATTTGGAGTTTGCCAAGACGCTGCAGCCGCTCGTAACGCCGCATATCCCGGAGCTTGTCGCCGAATTTTACAAGAATCTGGAGCGCGAGCCCCAATTGCTGGCCATTATCGAAAAACATAGCAGCGTAGAGCGGTTAAAGAACACGCTTGGCGCTCACATTCTGGATATGTTCGCCGGAGCGATCGACAGCGCGTACATCGAAAAAAGATACAGGATCGCGCACGTTCATGTGAAGGTCGGTTTGCCGAAAAAATGGTATATGGCTTCCTTCCAGGCCATTGTGGAGGGCCTCGCGGACATTTTCCGAAAGAAGCTGCCAAGCAAGGAGGAAACGGTCCGGGCGATCGCCATCGCAACCAAGCTTCTTAACCTGGAGCAGCAGATTGTGCTCGAAAGCTACGACGCCGACGCGATCAGGCATATATCCGAAGCCGCACGAAGTCTCGCCGCCGTTTCGGAGGAGACGAGCGCTTCCGTCGAGGAGCTTCAGGGGCAGTCGGAGAATGTCATGAAGATTGCTGTCCGCGCTTCCGGCCTGTCCCGGGAGGCCGACGATAAATCGGTCAAAGGCAAGGAGCGGCTTCAGCTTCAACAGGAAACCGTCCGGCATGCGACGGATCAGATGACCGTCATTTTGGGCGAATTAAGAGAGCTGCTGGAAATATCCAGTCGGATCGGGGAACTTGCGGACATTGTCAAGGAAATCGCCCTGCAGACGAATATTCTGGCGCTGAATGCGGCGATTGAAGCGGCGCGCGCCGGCCAATACGGAAGAGGGTTTTCCGTGGTGGCCGGGGAGGTCCGGAAGCTGGCGGAGCGGACCAAAGAGTCGGCAGCCAATGTGTCCGAGTTAATCCTCCGGACGAATCAGCAAATTCGCGTCGTTTCGTCCTCCATCGAAACCGCTGACGACCGTATCAGGAACTGCGCCCAGGGATTGTACGACGCCATGAATGATTTCGAGGAAATCGCGGCCGCCATGGTCAAGAGCAAGGATCAGAACGTTCTGATCGAGCATGAAGCGGCGGAAATAGCGAAGGTGATTGAAAATATTGCGCAAGCGTCGGATGCGGTCGCCGTTGCGGCGGAGCAACTGAGCGGAATGGTCCAAGAAATGCGGACAGGGAAGCGCTCAAGCGATTGACAGAGACCCCTTGGCAATAGGGGTGTTCGTTTAATTGAAGGATGCCGTCCAATGGCTGTAAGAAGTCGATTGATGCTCAAGGAGGAACGATTGTATGCAATCATTAAGCGTGAAGGCAGGCGAGCTATTGGAATGCGCCATGGATTCGGTCAAACAAGTCATGCCTGTTCCTGTCGCGATCGGAGCGCCAGGCGAATGCAACAAGACTCTGTTGGAATCGGGCTTGTGCGTATTGATCGGTTTTACGGGAGATCTTGCGGGACGTTTGCTGATTGACGGAGACGTCAGGACGTTCGGCAAGCTGGGAGAAACCATGTTCGGCATGACGCTTGAAGGCGAGATGCTGTTCAGCTTTGCGGGCGAAGTCGCCAATATGCTGGCCGGCGGCATGAGCGTCATAATGGCGAGCAAGGGCGGAAAGATGGATATTACCCCTCCTACCGTGATGGAAGGGGAGATGAAGCTGTTCGGCTTTCATAGAGGCGCGATCATCCCTGCAACGTTGGAGGGCGTCGGCGGCATGAATCTTGTTTTATTATTTCAGGAAGAAAAGGCGGTTTAGCAAGATGGCGAATATTCTGGTTGTGGACGATGCCGCATTTATGAGAATGACGCTGAAGGACATACTCGAGAAAGGAGGGCATAAAGTGATCGGCGAGGCCGCCAACGGCGCCGAAGCCGTCGAGCAATATCGCAAATTGTCGCCCGACCTTGTGACGATGGATATTACGATGCCGATAATGGAAGGCATCGACGCTGTCAAGCTGATCAAGCGGGAGCATCCGAACGCCATGATCATCATGTGTTCGGCGATGGGGCAGCAGGCCATGGTCGTACAAGCGATTCAGGCGGGCGCCAGGGATTTTGTCGTGAAACCGTTCCAGGCGGAAAGAGTGCTCGAATCGGTTAAGAAAGCGATGGGTTAGCGCAGCTACAGAAGAGAGCGAAGTTGGGGAAACAAGGGGATGGGGAGACCGATGCTTGTCGGGCAGATGAATGAGAAGAAGCCAGGAAATTGGAAGTTTCCCGTGATGGACGGCGCGATGAAGGATTTTTCCGAGCGTTACCGGCTCACGCAGCGCGAGTCTGAAATCTTCGCCTTGATCCTGACCGATGGTTGCACGAATCGGGAAATTGCCGAGAGATGCGCGATCGCCGAGAAAACGGTCAAAATCCACATTTCCAACATGATGAAGAAAGCGGATATCGGATCGATACGGAAGCTGTTTTCATTGTTCTTCATGACGATGAACAGCAGCCTGATCCATGCCGGGGGATTGGAGAGAGAACCATGAGATTCATATCGATATCGGAATACGATGAGCATACGATGCAACTGGCCAAGCCGGTGTACGATGCGAAACGCCGGATCCTGCTTGCGGCCGGGAGTACGATTCATCCCAAATATCGGGAGCGTCTGATCGATATCGGCATCTCGCACCTGATCGTGGAGGACGCCGTGTCCCGGGGCATTACGATGGAGGAATTGCTGGATGCGCCGACGTGGCTTGATGTCATAGACTGTCTGCAAATGGCTTATGTAGCGGCCGGGACGGACAGGATCTTCCCTGCGAAGGATTTGTTGGCCGCAGCGGGCATGCTGCTGAAAGAATCTTCGCAACGGACGGTTATCGTCGCGCTTCCTTCTTCCACGGTCGCCGCCGAGATGCAGGCTTACGCGCACAGCGTCAATGTGGCTATCATGGCTCTGCAGACCGGAAAGCGACTCGGCTACAATCAATTGCAGCTCAGAGACCTGGTCGTCGGCTGCCTGCTTCACGATATCGGGAAAGCGAAGGACAACCGGTCGGAGTCGCATCCCGAGTCGGGATTCCAGATCGTCCGGGGCATCCGGGAAATCAGCCTGCTCTCCGCGCATGTCGCGTATCAGCATCATGAAACGTTGGATGGCAACGGGCATCCCCGCCAAATGGGCGGGAAAGAAATTCATGAATACGCGCAAGTGTGCGCGGTCGCCAACAGATACGATCATTTGACAACCGATGAACGAATGCAGCCGCACGAAGCCATGGAAACGATAATGGCGCAGAGCGGTATCAAATACGCGGAGAACGTGGTTTCCGCGTTTGTGAGGTCGGTGCCCGCTTATCCGCCGGGCGCAAGGGTTCGGTTGCTTGACGGCAACGAAGCGATTGTTACCCGTATCGTCCATCATCTGCAAAGGCCCTGTATTCGCATAATGGAGACAGGCGAGGAACTGTCGTTGGCCGATCATCCGTCGATCATGATTCAATCGAAATGATTTCCTGAAATCGGGGGTGAAGGCAGACGCAATGGATCGCGATTTGGAGATTGTCAAGGCTCGGGACTTGTTGCGCGAAACAATCAGCCGTCTGGATGCGGTCTTGTGGGCAAGAGATTTTGAGACGAGACGGCTGCTGTACATGTCGGAGGGGGCCGGGAAGGTATTCGGCGTAACCCGAGAAGAGGCTGCCCGAATGAGCAGCTTTGCCCACATCGTTCACCCGGAGGATGCGGCGGCGGTGGCGGAGACAATTTATAGCGGGAATCCGGAAATGGTCGAATTCCGGATCGTTCATCCGATATCCGGCGAAATACGGTGGATTCAGACGAATATAAGACCCGAGGCCGATGAGACCGGCCGGATAAGGGTCGTTCACGGCATTTCGATCGATGTCACGAACCGCAAGCTTCCGGAAGAGTTCATGAAAGCCCAGAACGAAGTTCTGAAGCTGATAGCCCTCGGCAAGCCATTGTCTGAGGTATTGGGAAAGATCGCGGAACAAACCAACCTGAACATGCCGGGACGGGTCTGTTCCATCCTGCTTGTCGATACGGAACAGCGCATGTTCATGCAAGGGGCTTCTCCCGGCTTTCCGGATATTTATCATAAGACAATGTTGAGCAAGTCAATCGATGGGTTGAAAAGCCCCGAGGCGATGGCTGTCAAAGGGAAGAAACCGGTTGTCCTTTCCGATATCGGCGGCGAGGCGACGGACGAGATGCCGACTTTTGCCCAGGTCGCCTGCGCGTTCGGCTTGAAGTCCGCTTATGTCTGGCCTATATTTTCGGTCATCGGGATGTTGTCGCCGCTTTTGCGCTCTATTCCCAATTCGGCGGGGAACCGACAGGAAATGAAAGGGAAATGGTCGAGACCTTTACCCGCCTGACTTCGTTAGCCATTGAAAGGAAAGAAGCCGAGAGAAGAATCCGCAAGCTGGCTTATTACGATTCCTTGACCGGATTGCACAACCGGAGTTTTTTCACGGAGAAGCTTCAGCGATTGCTGAATAACAGGGATCGGACGAGAAGGGGGGCAGCGCTTCTATATATCGATCTTGACCATTTCAAGTGGGTGAACGATTCCCTCGGACACGACGCCGGGGATCAGTTGCTTATCGAAGTGGCTGACCGAATGAGGAAGTACGTTTCGGACGGAGATCTTCTCTCCCGGATCGGAGGGGACGAGTTCGCGCTTCTGCTTCCGAATCTAACGGCGGAGTCGGACGCGATGATGACAGCGGAGAATTTGATGCAGGAGATGGCGAGACCGTTCTTGCTGAGAGGCCACGAATGTCGAGTCGGTCTCAGTATCGGCGTCAGCTTGTTCCCGGAGCACGGATTAACCGCAGCCGAATTGATGAAACATGCCGACACGGCCATGTATCAAGCGAAGTCGGGAGGGAGAAACAAGGCAAACGTATATCAGCGCGCATGGAATGACGCGGTTTACGATCGATTTGTCCTGCAAACTCAATTTCATCGATCGCTGGCGGAGAACCAGTTTTTGCTTCATTATCAACCGAAAATTGAGCTGTCTGGCAGGAAAACGATCGGAGCGGAGGCGCTCATCCGTTGGAAGCACCCGGAGTTGGGAGTGGTTCCGCCGGGCGAATTCATCTCTCTTGCGGAAGAGTCCGGCTATATCGTAACTCTCGGCGAATGGGCGTTGCGGGAAGCGTGCAGACAAAATAAAGTTTGGCAAAATCACGGATTTCCCGCTTTGCGCATCGCCGTTAACGTATCGGCCCAGCAGTTTCAACAGGCCGCGTTCGTTTCCAAAGTGGAAGGAATCTTGTCGGAGACAGGACTCGCCCCCGAGTTTCTGGACATCGAAATCACTGAAAGCGCCTTGATGAATCACGAGGAACGAATCATTACGACCCTTAGGAGATTAAAAAGAATGGGCGTCTACGTGTCTGTCGATGATTTCGGAACCGGCTACTCGTCGCTGAATTACTTGAAAAGCTTTGAGGTCAGCGCGCTCAAGATCGACCAATCGTTCGTTCGCGATCTGCCGACCGACAGCAAAGACGCGTCGATCACCCGGATGATCATATCCCTGGCCCACAGCCTGGGGCTCGAAGTGATCGGCGAAGGCGTGGAAACGGAGCGCCAGCACGCTTTTCTGCTGGAAAACGGCTGCGAGTACGCCCAAGGCTATCTCTACAGCAGGCCTTTGACAGCAGCCGAAATGGAGCGGCAATTTCTCCGAGGTCCAAACAAATTGAATCGTTGAGAGGCTGTCCGCCAGCATATGGCTCCCCATTTTTATGTATGGCGCTTGAACGAAATGCTGCATAATACGATTCCGAGGCCTGCTCAATATGCAGGATGAGGCAAAAGGAGCCCGGAACGATGAGACTGATTTCGATTTCCGAATATGACATGGAAACGATGAAATTAGCCAAACCGATTTACGACGGCAAGCGCCGGATTATTCTCGAAGCAGGGAATCTCATACATACGAAATACCTTGAACATCTGAAAGATATCGGAATCTCATATGTTTTTGTTGAAGATGCGGCGTCGAAGGGCATTGCAATGGAAGAACTGCCGGATCTGCCGGTTTGGATGGAAGCGGTCGGAGTTGTAGAAGAGGCGTAAAGTTGTCGGAGCGAACGAGCCTGTTCCTGTGCGTCAAAGCGTCGGAAGATTGCTGGCCGAATCGTGGCAGCGTCCGCATCTTTTGCCCGTTCCTTTCTCTACAACAGCAAGTGAAACGAAGGAATACGCTCATGCTGTCAATGTTGCGATCATGTCGTTGCGGATAGGGAAGTATCTCGGATATACCGGGCTTCAACTTCGGGAATTGGCGATCGGTTGTATGCTTCACGATAAAGCCAGGGAAAAAGAATGAAGCGCATTCGGAGGCCGGGTTTCACTTCGGATTCGTTGCGCAGTTGCCCAGAAAAAATGGCCTTCGGAGGGAAAACCGGAGGCCATCGTCTTCGCCATGTAGTAGCAGGAAGTCTCAGGGCAATTGCGCAAATCCATGTTGAACGAAACCGCGTACGGGCTAACCTATGGGTCTTGTTATTCTCTTCCATCTCTGAAATCCTTACGGTTCTAGCCAAGGAATCCCAGAAGCGAATGGGAGAGAGCATCGAACACCCTGCTCAAGGCATACCTTCCCCCTCCCCATAACAGGCCCATTTTGCGAGACGTATTCTGTTGGTATAACATTACCCTGTACTCGGGGCGAGCGAAAGCGCACGGCACCAATAGCCCCCACAGGAGCATTTCGAAATATCTTTGCCGGTAAGCTTCATAATAAGCTCCCTTGCGGTCAGCTTCACCTTGGGCCTGATGGTTCTATGGGTGAGGCGCAGACACTTATGCAGCTTGGTTTTCCGGTTACAGTTGCTGAGGATACCGTAATATCGAATGCGCTGAAATCCGGAGGGAAGCACGTGCTGCATAAATCGGCGAATAAATTCCATGGCATCCAGCGTTAAGGGCTTGACCTTTCCCTGATCCTTGTAATCCCGGTACATGAAGGTGACGGCAGCCTCATCCATACCTTTCAATCGGTTATTGTAAATGGCGGTCTTATGGGTGTACCGGCTCAAATATTTGACGACGTGGAAGGGGCTTTTGAACGGCTTCTTGCAATAAACAACCCAGTCGAGGGTGTAGAGCGTATCAAGCAATGCCTGAAAAGACTCCTCCTCCGCAAACGACAAGGAACTGCCGACGAACTTCAATTCTTGCTTGAAGCAGGCTTGTTTCACGAGGGCAAGAAGCTTGCCGCGAAAGACTTTGGACAGAACCTTCACCGGGATAAAGAACTTTTTACGGGAACGGACAAATGTGCCGCCATCCAGCGAAAGCCCGCCGCCAGGCACAATGCAGTGGACATGGGGATGGAAGGACAAGTTTTGCCCCCACGTATGCAGAACCATCGTAACGCCAATTTGTGCTCCGAGATACTTGGGATCCAGCGCGAGCTTCACCAGCGTAGCCGATGCAGCCTTGCAAAGAATGGCGTACATCAAGGACGGATTGGCGAGAAACAACGGATTGAGCTGGTGGGGTACCGTGAAAACAGCATGAAAATAAGGAACGGGAAGCAGTTCGGCGGTCCGATCCAGGATCCACTGCTCCTTTTTCAAATTGCCGCACTTGGGACAGTTACGGTTGCGGCAGGAATTGTAGGAAACCTTTACCCCATCGCAAGAATCACAATGATCGACATGGCCGCCCAAAGCCGCTGTACGACAATGGACAATCGCTTTGGCGGCTTTGATCCCTTCAGCGTGAACCGGATGGGACTCGAGATACGATCCCGCGAAACGAGCAAACACCTGCTGCAGCTCAAGCATGATCATCACCATCCGTGTGGTGATCGAGAGGGCTTTTCAAACCGAGAACCTGGGCGTGAGTCAGATGGAGGTACAAGGAAGTCGTTTGAATGTTCGCATGACCAAGGAGTTCTTTAATTTGTAAAATGTCGGCTCCCTGGTTCAGCAAATGAGTCGCGAAGCTGTGGCGCAGGGAATGAATAGAAACCTTCTTCGAAATGCCGGAGGCCAGGAGGGATTGCTTGAACACGGACTGAATCGTCCGGGCAGCAATGGGTTTGGTAGACGGAATGCCGGGAAACAACCAGAAGGAAGGTCGATAGCTTTTCCAATAGTGGCGGAGGAGCAGCAAATTCTTCCCGGACAAAAGCGTATTGCGGTCCTTGTTTCCTTTAGACTGGCGGACAAGAATACGCATATTGGTGCTGTCGATATCGGAGATACGCAGATGAACGGCTTCATTGACGCGAAGGCCGGAAGAGTAGATCGTAGAAAGAATGGCTCTATGCTTGAGATTGGAGGTTGCTTCGAGGAGAAGATGGACTTCTTGTGGAGTTAGGATGGTGGGGAGAAACCGTTTTTTCTTCATACGGGGGACGTGAAGCATATTCCACTCCCGGCAAAGGACAGATTGGAAATAAAACTTGATCGCGCCATAAGCTGAATTCACATAGGCGGAGCTGACCTTTCGAACGGTAATGGCATGATGAAGAAAAGCCCGAACGTCCTCGTAACCGGCATCGGGAAGTGGCTTGGCACAAAAGGCTTGGAAGCGCCGAATGTGGGCGAGATAGGTTCGCTGCGTACTCTTGGCAAAACCGCGCAGCTCCATGGCCATGATCATAGACGGGATAACATTATGCATCAAACAACACACCTTTCATTTTTCTAAAAAAGATAACGGAAGGTGTGATAGAATAATAGTATGGAAATTCTGGAAGCGCTTGAGAGCTACCGCGAAGCGGTTTCGTTCAACACACTCTTCGCGTCATACCCGAATTCAGCCTGTTCTCCGCCCATATCGCCTTCATCAAGCGATGAAACGACTGCTTCATCACGAATCCGGACAAACCTATGAAGTATTGTATATATGGATTTTCGCTAATCGATTTCAATGTCTCACGATCCGTTAATTGCATTCACTCTTGGATAATGAGCGCACCGAGTCCCATGCGTAGACTAATCGTGTGCTGCCCACGGAAGTTGTCTTTGAAGGTACATTTTCGCCATCGTATGCTTGAAGGTGTGGCAGGAGCCTCGAACACCCTGCAGCGTTGCTTTTTTTACAATGGGCACGGACAATTTTTTCAAAGGCCGCTTTTCGAAAGGGCTTATTGTTTAAGGCAATCCAAACCTGATTGAAGGGTAGTGAGCCGCACTCCTGTATATACTTTAAAAGCATCTTCAAGCAAGTAACCTGAATGGGAGCGATACGCGGCGTCCGGCCCTTGCCCATGGGAATGCAAATACTTTGGATTTGAAAATCCATATCCGAGAACTTCAGACTTGTGAGCTCCATAACCCTCATCCCTGTTTTGAGTAATAACACAATTTTGAAGATGCCTTGGCAGGTGCGTATGCCGCCGTTCATGGTGTTAGCGGTCAACTTCTGATCCATCATGTAATGAATCATGCGCTGGCCCAAGTCGGTAGGGACGAGCGTTTTGAACTCCAGCTTGAAATGGTCCTTTATTATTGCCTCTATTTTGAGAAAGCTTCGATAGCATAGATTGCGACATTTTCACGATTCGAAAAACAATATATTGGAAAAAGGCAAACCTGTCGAAAGGCAGCGACGCAAAGCCACGGATCTTCTCGCCAATCAGGCGATGACCGCCGGGTTACCCAATAGCCAAGACACGGCCGTAGGGGTACGTGTCTTTTCGTTTTGCTGAACGATTTCGCAGGAGCGTCCATAGAGAGGAGAAGGAAGGTATGCTGAATGATGACGATCTTTCCATGGATTTGACAGCATTAGCAAGGAAAAGGAAGGACAGTATTAAGGTCGTTCTGGCGGATCGCGACGTTGAATGGAGAAACGCTTTCGCCTCCTTGATTCGAAAAGAAGGGGATTTGACGCTGGTAGACACAGCTTCCTCCAAAGAAGAAGCGATACGGGCAATTGAACAGATGGAAGTAGACGTTATGGTGATGGATGTAATGCTGAAGCCGCCCAATCGAGACGGACTGGACGCGGCGATTGAAATTCGCGCAAGAAAGCAGCTACCCATCATTTTCCTGACTGCCGTCGCTAATCCGGAAGTCATGATTGAGGCAATTACAGCCGGAGCAGTAAATTACATTACAAAAGTTAATAGTGCGGACGTTTTTGAAGCAATACGGGAAGCTCATCAGGATAAAGCGTCATTGCATCCCGATATAGCGGAAACCATTCGGCGAGAGCTGAGAAGATTGAAGAGGCTTGAGCTTCAGTCCATGCTGACGCCAACTGAAAAAGGAATCCTGAACTTGATCGCGCAGGGTTACCCGCAACCGGCGATGACGCGACTGCTTGGGATAACGCCGAATATGATGAAAACCCATACCCGGCACATCGCCAGAAAGTTCGGCACGCGGACGAGCCGCGAAGCTGCCGAAGTAGCCAAACGTAGAGGCTTGTTCGCCATTAATGACGGGAGGGAGCATTAATACATCGGGAAGTAGATTTAATCAAGCTTCAGGCGACAGTGCTGCAACATAAACCACGTCATTTCGACGTATTTTGCATCAGGAGGTGAGAAAAAGATCACCCTGCCAAATAGCATGCAAAATAGGTACAATTATGGATACAACAGGATATGGGCAGGGAAAATGACTTGGCTTATAAGGAGGTGGAGCGGGACAAAAGAACGGCAACATCAACGATATTTGCAGGAGCTTGACGGAATATGTCAAAATGCCTGGCGGGACAAGCTCAAGCTGTCGAAAGCATGGCGCTTTTTTCTCATTTGCAGATGCGACTGTCCCCCATATTATTGGATGGAAGGGTGATCGGTTATGTGTCGCAAGGAAACGGAGCGTGATTCCTATTCAATTGTTTTTGCGGTTGAGTCGAACCTGATTCACCCGCATTATATGAAACAAACGGCAGCAGGATGCGAACATAGGGGGATAGGCTTATGATGCAGACGGCGTGCAACATCCCCTATGAAAAAGCGGAAGTCTGGTTATGGTCCTACACCGAGTGGAAGGCGCAGCTCGAATATGCCCAAGCGGAGCTTGCTCATATTCCGGGACTGACGAAAGCATTGCATGTGGTTGCGATCCATGGCTCCGGTTCTAAAAATGAAGCGTTGCTTCGTACCGTGATTCATCGCTTGGAAATTACGGAACACGAAATACCGCTGCTTTTATCCAGGATCGGTTTGATCGACTTCGCTTTCTCGGCTCTCACCCCGGAGGAAAGAAAATTCGTTCATTTGCGATATATGGATAAACTGGCGCTTTCAGCAGCCATGGAACGCTTGGGATTATCCCGTCGAGCTTTCTTTTATCATCGGAAACGGATCCTTCTCAAGATGTACGGCAAAATAAGAAGCCGGGAGGCATTGCTTGATTACGATCCGTTTGAGGAAAACTGAATCGCTGCTTTACCAGAAGATGCCGGCGCGCATCTTCTTTTCTTATGAGCCTCAATGGCAGTCCTCTTATATTCGAGCGCGGCCTTAGTTTGATTATATCAGACACGATAAGCTCTATAAATAGAAAACTCATCGTGTGTTCAATTGCGGCAGGTCACCTTTTAAGCTGAAAGGATAAGGTGGTGGTCGCGTTGCTATCGATTCGGGAAGCATCTGGTCAACGAATTCGCGCATTACGGGAAAAACAAGGGTGGACGCAAGAGCAGCTTGCGGAACGGGCTGAGCTTCACCCCAACTATATCGGACAAATCGAACGAGGATTAAAGAATGTATCCTTGGAGAATATTCAAAAAATAGCAGCAGGCTTAAGGATTGAATTGTCGGATTTGTTCGACTTCGAGTATCCGGATCCGCTGCGTCAGCTTCAGCAATTAACTCAATTGTTGAAGGATTGTCCGGAGGAGGAACTAGCTTTTATACTAAAGCATATCGAGCATTTGCTTCAGTGGAGAAAACATACTGATACATAGCTACAACTGAGCCGGTTTGAAGAGAAAATAAACCGGACTTTCTTTTGCACCGAACATGCACCGAACGTGCACAGGATCTGCACTGCGTTTGCACATGGTTTGCGCCCCGAATGCACTGTTTTCATGCTACGATGATATCGTTGGCGAGGATAAGGACAGGCCGGTTCCGGTATCTGTTCTTTTTTTATTTCTGGGGAAAAGGAGGAGATCATTTAACCGACATTTACTGACACCTGGATTATTTCCGGATAGAAGCTTATCGACTTGCACTGTTTTGTCATGTTTGCGTCAAAATTTGGCGCAATGGGTTCAGCAACAGGGAGACGACAATGTCACGACTTGCATGATATATTGCTACTGTGGATATAAGCGGACAGACAATTCGATGTTGGAGTTACCTGTCTTTTTTGCTTTTTCGATTATTTGCTGCAAGAGTTGCCTTGAACCAGAGCGCAGCTTTCTCTTTTCGGTCATCATCCAGAAAAGAGGAAGGCAGGCGCTCTTTTTTTAACCTCAATTGAGGAAATCAAAATGAACATGAAGGGAGCGCAAGTCATGAGCGAATCGTCGAATTTATCGCAAGCAGGCAAGCATGCCGAATTAACCGCAGGCGTCCCCTTGTCCGGCGGAAAAAGAGGCAGCAAGAAGAAGCGGCACTCGCATTCCTTTTACCGGCAATTGATGTGTCAAGATTGGTACACGCGTGTCAAAGGAAGAATTCGTCAAAAGGGGTGGCGCTGGTGAACGAACGGATCCCTTACGATCAGGTGGAAGGCTGGCTGACGGACTTGCCGGAGTGGAAATCGCGGCTGGAGACGCTGCAGGCGCAAATGGATCACATTCCTGGCTTGACGCAGCAAATCGAGCTGGTGAACATTCATGGAAAAGGCCAAAAAAATGAAGCGATTTTGAATGAAGTCATCCGGCGGATGCAGGTGAATGAAATCGAAATCCCGCTTTTGCAAGCGAAGATTCAGGTGCTGGAGACGGCAATTCGGGGGCTGCGCAAGGATGAGCTGGAGCTAGTGGAATTGAAATACCGGATGAATCTGCCGGCTTTGGCGGTTGCGGAAAAGCTGAACATCACGCTCCGAAGCTTTTACCGGTTGCGCCGCCGGACGTTGGAGCACTTGTATCGAATTGCGGGCGGCAAAAATTCCATACTTGGGCTTAAGGATGAGATCCACGGGACGGAGGCGACCAGCTAATGAACGATGCTGTCACTTTGCTGTCGCAATTTCGTCGTCGTCCGGCACAGCAAAGTCAGCATTTGGGGGAGGATGATGTCGTAAAAAAATGGTATGCTCGTATTGTGAAAGAATGTAGACAGGCCATCCGCTTGCTCCGGGAACGCCTGTCTTTTTTATTTCTGATGGGTTCGAGGAATACAAGCTTCCCGGAACCTTTTCGAAGGGGGAATGTACTTTACGGACAACAAACAACCGAGTAGCAAGGAAGGGGGGAGCGGCGATGCTCTCTTTTTTGTTTCCGAAATGGTGTGAGCCGGGGAGCGGCAAGCATAAGGAAACGCTCTGGTTCGAAGCGACGCCCTCCCTTGACGCAACGCAGATGGACTTCGCCAAGGCAGCGCGTTTTGCCCGGCATATCAGCCAGCTCGGCCATTCCCGATTCCAGCGTCTTCGATTCGGACAGTTATACTTTCGTTTCCTGATCCAGTGTGCAGGACCTGCTGGTCGCGTACGATTGTACTTCTCTGTCCCCGACATTCGCTGGTTGGGGTTTCGCACGGGCTTTCATACCCAGGTGTCCGGGATCTATTTGCTCCCGGTCGAAGCGCCTGTGTTTGCGGCTGGTTCTGGTAAAAACGCGATCGTTGCCGAGGGACGTCCCGCATACAAGGGAGCGCTGTCCGTCGCCGCGTTTCATCCGGCGGGCAAAGACCCGATCAACGAGATGATCGCGGCGATGGGCGCGGGTGAGTTGAAAGCGGGCGAGGAGGTATGGCTGGAGCTGTCGTTTGCGCCGGCGGGGAAACGAATTCTGGAGCGCCGCGTCCGCAAAGCGGAAAACTGGCTGCGTTCCCCAGCTAATGAATCGGTGTCGCTGCGGGGCATTTGGCGAGAGATGAACACGAACCAGAAGGAAAAGCCCCGGCCTCGGGAGTTGACCGCCTACCAGCAAAACGTCATGCGATCGCTTCAAACCAAGAAGGACGAAGACGAAATCGGGCTGTGGACGGGCTTTCGCGTACTCATCCGTTCACATGCGGCCAAAGCGAGGCTGCAGACCATGAACGACATGCTGCAAACGATGAAGAGCGGCAACGGCATTGTGCTGCGCCCCGTTCGGGGAAAGCGGGCCGTTTTTGCTCCGGGCATGCCGTCGAAGAAGCTGCTGTTTACATCGGAGGAGCTCGGTTACTGGCTGCGCATTCCCGCCTTTGGCGATCCGGCATCCGCGCATATGGAGAAGATGCATGCAAAGATTGTGCCTGCTCCGGTGGGATTGACAGTAGGGCTGTACATCGGCAAAAGCAATGTGCCGGGCACGGACCAGGAGATCCGTATGCCGGTGAATCAGATGCTCAAGCATGCCTTTCTCGCCGGAACGACCGGCTCGGGGAAAACGTCGACGCTGCTCTCCGTCATGACGAATATGGTGGACGATTTGGAGCGTGAACCCGACATAGCGCCGGGCTTTACGTTTCTCGATCCACACGGCGGGGCGATTGAAACGTTGCTCAGCTACATCCCGAAAAGCTTATATCCGAAGCTGCACATCATTCCGCTCGGGCACACCGACCGGCCGCGCGGCTTCAATTTGTTTCAGGCTGCGCATGCCGATGTGCGGGAAAGTCTGACGGGGGAATTTGTCACGACGCTGCAGCAATTGTTTCCCGGTTCACGGCCAAGAGCAGAACACTATTTGCGCAACGCTGTGCTTAGCTTGCTCTCCGTGCCGCCCCAAACGGTGCTCGGCATCGTCGACATCTTTTTTAACGCGCCGTTCCGCAAAAAAATCCAGCCGGATCTCGATCTTCACTTGCGTCACTTCTGGACGGACGAGTTTGCGGAAATCAAAAACGTGGGCGAGCATCTCGGGCCGATCCTGAACAAGCTTGGCGCGCTGACCACATACCCGACGTCCAGGCGCATGCTCGGACAACTGAAGAGCAGCATCGATACGCGACAGGTAATGGACGAAGGCCGGATCGTGCTGATTGACGGCTCCGGCTGCGTACCGGATTTGCTGAAGATATTGGCCAGCTTGTTTTTCATTGACTACCATTTCACCTGCCGCAAGCGGCCGCAGCACAAGTCCAGGGCGCACTTCTTTTTTGCCGACGAGTGCCATCTGTTTGCGACGGACATTTTGACGAAAATACTGGCCGAAGACCGCAAGTTTGGTTTATCGCTGTTTTTGGCCACGCAGTATTTGTCGCAATTGTCCGACCGTATTCTGGAGGCGATACTCGGCAACGTCGGCACGCTGATGCTCTTGCAGCTTGGCGGACCGGATGCGGACAAGCTTTCGCGCTGGCTCAAACCGCTAGTGACGAATACCGATCTGATGAATCTGGCTGAGCTGCACGCCATCGTGCGCACGAAAGGCCATGAAGGGCGGCTGGAGATGTTCACGGTCAAAAACGACGTCGTCCCGATTCGGCATGAAGCCTGGATTGAAGAGGCATGGGCGTACTCGGACGCCAGCGACGGCCGGCCGGCGGATGAGGTTGACCGGGAGATCAATAGGACTGCAAGCGCAAGCAAAAACAAGGCGTCGGAACTGCCGTTTTTCCAATGACAGACGGGAGTAAAACAGAGAGCGGTTCTGAGAGCAAATCGGAGAGCCGTTTCAAGAGCAATTCCGAGAGCAAATCAAATTGCGGCGTGGGGCGGGATAGCCGCATAGCCGCGCGGTAAGCGGGGACTGGCCGAAGCCAGACTAATCACACGCACACCGCCCCAAGACGACCAAGAAAGGAGCGAGCGCATCTGTACCACGCAGCCAAAAAAGAACTGCAAATCGCGCTATATCGTCATACGCTCCTGACGGCGGAACAGGCTTCAGCGATGCACAATTATCGAATCAAGACGGTGTACGGCATGGCGAGGCATCTGAAAAACGAAGGGATGCTCAGCCGCATCCCTCTCCGCTTCTTGCGGGATCACCATGTCGGGTATACCTTGACCGCCAAAGGCGCAAAAGCTGCCGCCCGCTTGTGCGGAGACGAGGAGCAGTTTCGTCCGAAGGAATGGATGGACGATCCGGTACAACTGGAGCATTTTTACGGCGTCAATGCTTTTTTTACGTCCCTGATCCGGCACAGCCTGCCGCAAAAAGACGAGGGCCTTATCGAGTGGCTGGGGTCGCGGGAGGCGACGGACCGATATGTGCAGATCAAGGCATCGGGACGCAAATCGCGCCCTGTCAAGCCGGACGGGTTCGGCATTTATCGCTGCTCCGGGCGCGGGCGGCTCGTTTTTCATCTCGAATACGATACGGGGACGGAAAACTTGTGGCGGCTCAAAGAGAAGATGATCGCCTACGGCGAACTGTTGCCGGCAATGTGGCCGCAAGTGGAAGCGGTGCATGTGCTATTTGTGACAAAAATCGCCAGCCGCCCGAAGGCGCTGCTGGACATTTGGGACGTGTTGCGTGTGGAAACGCTCAGCGCAGGACGTTTGCCCGGCGTATGGGCGATTCACGAATCCGAATGGAATGCGCACGGCGCGCAGCGGGCGCTTTGGCGGGGAGCAGGCGGACAGAACATCCGATGGATGGATATGCCGCTTCTCCCCCTTTCTTCGGATTCCGGACTGCCGGTATGGGGCAAACAACCCCGCGAGCCGTCCCCGACATACAGGAGGTGAGGATATGGGGTATTGGTTGCTGCCCCGGCTGTTGCTGTGGAGCATGCTGACGGTTTCCTGTCTGGGCGCGGCGTCCACCCTGCTGAAAACGGAAACCGACCCGTCGCAGGCCATCCTCAAGCGGTCCATGGAGCAACAGATGGCGGTTCAAACGGCGGTAAGCTTTGCCCGAGAATGGATGCGTTGGGACGGCGAGGAGCTTCCCGAAGCGCGAATCCAGCGGCTCAAACCGTATGTCAGTCCGGAAGCGCTGAACCGTGTTGCGGCGCTACAATCGGAGCAAAAGACGAACCGGCAGAACGTGATCGCGTCGGAATTCATGTCCCTTGCTTCCGCAAGCGGATCGCGGCATACGGTTCGGATCCGGGTGATTGCTTTGAATCCAGAGAGGCTCGTATGGGAAGTCGATGTGCCCGTGTGGGCGGAAAGCGGAAAGGGCGCCGCCGTGACCGCGCCGCCGCTCATTCGCCCGCTGTCCGAAGCGCCGGTTGTTACCGAACCGGGGAACGCGGAGACAAGCGCATCCGGCGAAATGAAACAGCGCATGCGTCCGGTCATTGAAAGCTTTCTGAAAGCGGTATGCGAAGGCAAGGATGCCGAAAGTCTGTCCAATTATGTGACAACGGGCGCGAAGCTGACGCCGCTTAAAGGCCGGATTCGTTTTGTTGCGATGGAACGGCTCGATGCGACAGGAGCAGGCCCGTACGCGGTAACCGTTACGTTTTTGGCGAAAGACGAGGCCGCCGGATTTCGGTTGACGCAAATATGGAAGCTGACGGTGACGGAGGAAAACGGAAAGTTTTTTGTCTCCGGCATTTCGGCATAAGCCGTCTGCCTCGAAGTTTCATGTTATGGGAGGTTGGATGACCAATGGAAGGGGATTTTGTCAACACGGGTTTGCTCGTCGTCAAGCGGCTGCTGCAAGCCATTTTCCTTACGATTGCGATTTACAGGGGCGTGAAAATGTACGCGAACGGCGAGACGAATCGGCTCTGGTCGCATATTGTGCTGTCGACGATTTTGGGCATTTTCGTCTTCGCTCCCGGCATTGCCAAGTACCTGGCGCTCTATGTGCTGAAAACGCTCGGCATTTCCGTAGATGGGCTGACGGACACGACAGGCGGGTGAAGCCGAATGGACGAGGAAAAAACGGAATCGTACCGCGCGTTGTACCGGGTTCGGCCGCTCATTTACCACATCGGGGATATTCGATTGTGGATGCCAATCCGTCAGGACGGCGTGGTGCTCTGGTTTGTGTACATCGGCGTATTTTTCATTTTTTGTTATGTGTTCCCGGTGCTTGCATGGCTGCTTCCGATCGATCGCGCGATTACGATGGTCGTAGGTCCCATTGCCGCCGCCTATTACACGGTGAAGCTCGATCCGGCGGGGAAAACGGCGCCGCGTTATTTGCGGGACATCTTGCATTTTTTGGTGCGCCCTAAATGGATTGTCCGCTGGCAAAGGGTGCGACAGTCCGGAGGAATACATCCGATTCGGTTTACCGGGCGGTGCCGGCCGTATGAACGAATCACGCTGCCAAGCGGCGGAGAGGCGTGGCGCGGCAGCATCGGGCGGCTGCATGGAACGGTCGAAGGCTTGCAGACGCTATGCCTTCCTGCAAACGTGCGCGTCCGCTGGAGCGGGCGATCCGGGAAGCTGACTGTGACACCCATGAAGCGGCCATCCAAACGGGCGGCGATCCCGCCTGCCGTACTGGAAGGGAAAAGCCGCAGAACGCTGGTTTGGATGACAGCCGCTCCGGTGCGAGCAGAACGAGAGAAAAGAGATGAACACATGGAGATATGGAAGGTTGGAAAGCAGAGCGGCATTTACTCGGAAGGAGGAAGAAAATAAATGAAACCTTTGCACGATTCCATCCGGCCGGAAGCGTTGAAATCGATAGGTCCCGGAGACGTTGTCGTACTCCGGATGGTGAATAACGAACAATGCAGCGGCGTCATTGAAACGGTCTCGCCTCATCATGACGCTTTCACGTTTGCCGGTCGCGGATTTCGGATTCATGCGATCGAAATTGCCCGCATCGAATCGCGCATCCCGGCCGGTTCATCATCCTGATGGAGAACAAGAGACGACGGGTGAGAGGAGGCGAGGCGCATTGACATTTCCGCTTTTGTATTGGGAACAGAACCTCCTGTTCGACACACTGCTAAAGCCGTGGGCGGTATACCGCATTCCGCTGAAGCCGTATGCGTACCAGTCCTCGGAGAAAAAGCGCGGCACGGTCAGCCAGATGCAGCAGTTTCTGCACAGCTATCACGGCAGCGGGCAACTGCTCTCTGTCACCCGGATGATGGATGCCGCGATGTGGCGGGCCAGACGCACAGGTCAAGGCGCGGAATACGAGCGGTATGTAAAAGCGGTCATGCAACGGTTTGCCGAGCGGCGGCCGTGGCAGCGGTCGCTTTATTTGATCTTGCAGCTAACTGCCGTACACAAGCAGTTCCCGGAAGTGGATTTATCCGGTTGGCGCAAAACGGGCGAAACGCTGCGGGAGTGGACAAGCGCGCTCGGCCGCAATATTCAGGAACAGTTCTGGTACCGCCAGCGCGGGGAACTCGAGTTGGAGCGTTTGAACATCGCAAAGTCCGCCGAAAGCTTGCAGTTCAATCAAGTGAACCATCACCTTGGCGGCGAACGATGCGGGCCGCGGGAGATCGAGTGGCTGCTCAGGCGCGGCTTTTTCCGCGGGCTGGCAATGGAACCGGAACTGACGCTGACGCCGGAGACGATGCGGGAGGTGAGAGTGAAGGGCGAGAAGGCGCTGCTTCGCCCGAAAAAGTCGCTGCCGGTGCTGCTTGCCTCCGACCTGATTGGCGAGGAGAAGATGAAGACGTGGATCGTGCATCACGAGGATCGGGAGGAGGACAGCCGCAAAAGCTTTCAGGCGTTTTTCTCAGTAGTCGATGTGCCGGAGGAGATTTCGACTATCGGCGACGAGTGGCTGTACGCGCTCGAAGACCTTCCGTTTCCCGCCGAGGTGAGCATCCATTTTCAGGTGCAGACGCCGCACGAAGCGGCGGGCGGCTTGCAGAGGAGCCGCAAGGCGCTCAAAGACCAGCGCCGCGAATATAAGGAAGCGTCCGAAGAAGCGCCGATCACGCTGGAATGGGCGGGCAAGCGCGGGCGGGTTTTGGAGAACAAGCTGCAAAAAGGGATGCCGCTCGTTTGGGCGTCGACGTGGCTTAATGTCTCGGCTTCCTCCCGCAAGGAGCTGGAGGAACGGGCGGCGCAGCTTTCGCAGCTGTATGCGACCAAGCAAATCCGCGTCGTTCGATCGCCGGCCGACCAAGCGAAGGCGTTTCAGCTTTTTTTGCCGGGCTCTGCGATGGACAATACAAACCGCATCCCGATGGACCCGAAGTTTCTGACGGCGGGCATGCTGCACGGCTCTCGTGAAATTGGCGACCCAGACGGGGATTACATCGGGCGAACGCTGCACCGCATCCCGGTGCTGCTCGATTTGAAGCGCCCGATGTCGAAGGAATTGAACCGCTCCGGGGCGATTGTCATCGTCGGCACGCTCGGTTCGGGAAAGTCTGTGCTGAAGAAGACGCTGTTTTACCACGGGTACAATCAGGGCGGCATCGTATTCAGTCTGGATCCGAAGGACGAGGACAGTTGCTTTGCGCTTATCCCGGATATCCGTGAGAACATGGTGCGGCTGAACTTTTCGGCGGAGTCGAAGACGAAGTTCAATCCGTTTCGGATGTCGAAAAGCGAGGAACGTTCTCATGGCATTGTGCTGGATTTCCTCAGCTTGCTCCTGGAAGGGATAAAGAGCGACGAGCGGGCGGATGCAATTATGGAGGCAGTCGAGCGCACATTCGAACAGAGCAGCCGGGATTTGCATGTGTTTATGAAAGAGTTGGAGCGGGTTGAGGCGGAATCGCCGGTGGAAGCGATCCGAGTGGAAGCAAGGCGATGCGTGAACCGGCTGCTGTCCTACTCGCGCAGCCCGTTTGGAAAGTTTATCTTCGCCCGCGATGGGGAAGAAAACGCGAACTTGAGCGGCGCGCGGTTTATCGTGATTACGCTGGCCGGATTGCCGCTTCCCAAAAAGCGGAGCGAGCGGCTGCAGACGGCGCTGACGCCGAACGAGCGGTTCGGGCTCGGCATCATGTATCTGGTCGCCGCGCTCGGGCGCGAGTACATGTTCTATAGCCCGCATGAGCAGCTCAAGATTTTCGGCATCGATGAATCATGGATGCTGAAAGCTTTTCCCGAAGGCGCGCTGCTCATTGATGAAATCATTAGGATGGGTCGTTCTTTTCAGGTTGTGCCGCTTTTGGCGACCCAAAATCCCGGAGACGTCTCGGATGAGGAGACGAGAAACAATCTCGGCTCCATTTTTTGTTTCCGGACCGAGGACCCCCGGGCGATTGCGGACAATCTGACGCTGCTCGGTCTCGATCCCGACGACGAGGACATGATCCAGGCGTTCCGGGAACTGAAAGCCGGAGATTGCTACATGAAAGACATCACCGGCCGGATTGGGCGGGTGCATATCGAGCCGACGCCGGACGATTTGCTTATCATCTTCAACACCACGCCGGACAGCCTGTCTGAAGCAGAAGCCCGATGATACAACGGTACCGCATTGGCAAAGGCTCTGTCTGGCGCTTGTTACTTTCAACGTAAAGGAGATGAACAATGGCAAAGCCGGTTCAAACTGCCATTTCTATCGAAGCGCAGCGCTTGGGCTTAAGTCCAAGAGAAATCATTCAGTTATTTTCTTATGCCAACGAGCACAAAGGAAAAACGGATACGGTCTGCTACCATCCCCGTGGCCGTTATGCGGATATCGTAGACGACAGAGGCGCCTATTTGGGCAAACTCCCCTTTTCGCTGCCGGAGGAAATCCGGGTTCAGTTCAAAGATAAGGGAGCATATGTTCTGGCAACCGCATTGCTTCCAAGAGAATATTCGGGGAACTATATAGACGCGAAAACGAACATGCTTTCGAACGTCGGCTAATGTGCAGGCGTTAACAAGCCCCGAATACCCATCTTATCCGTGATGAAAGGAGGGGAAAACGATTGAGACGACGATGCCGTTACGGATTCATATTTATTGCAATTCTTGCGTATTTCACGGCTTTGGTTGGACCAGTTGCCGTTTATGCGGAGACGCCCAAAGATATGCTGGATCAGCTGCTGCCTGGCGAAAGCGAGATGGGCATCGAACCCGGCGACAGGACGCTCGATTACCGGCAGTATCCAACCGATCATTACACATGGGATTTGGGCTATGACCTCGTGGAGTGGTCCGGGTGGAAGCCCAAAATGAATAATCCATTTCCGATCGTTCTAAACTGGATCGCAAATGTCTTGTTTATGCTCAGCGCCTTGATCGTTCGCGTTTGCATTTTCCTGATGCGGCTTGGCTTTCATACCGATCTCGTCAACGAGCAACTATCGCTTATCCTGCCGATGATGGACGGGCTCAGAACGAGTATCTTCTCCCGATTTCTGCCTTGGGCGCTCGTGCTCTTGACTGCATGGATGGTCAAAGTCGGGTACTGGAACAACCAGACGACTCGACTGATGTCTGGCGTCATTGGCTCGATTGTTGTGCTCATCGGCAGCTACTGGTTTTTCACACATTCGGGACAAAGCATCCGCGCGGTGTCTCAGACGATGGACAAGATGACGCAAGTCACAATGGGTTCCTTGGCCGCTCCGTACCAGCGCGTGACCGGCGAACAACTGGACGCAGGGCTGGCGAACGCGGCAGATCAGCAGCTGATGGCTACGTCCAATCGGCTGTGGAAGCTGTTTGTCGACCGCCCATGGCTGATCGGGCAGTTTAATCGTCAGGACGGAAGCGCGGTGCGAATGACGTCGGAGGAAGTGGAAGCCATTTTGGATCGGGCTGAGGAAGAGGATGTTGCGATCGGCGCGCGAGTCGGAGATGCGTGGTCGCACTGGATGCGGCAGTATGCGCCCGGAATGAAAGAGCGGGATATTTTGCGAAAAGTGCTGGGCGATCCGAAGATCGACCATGGCGACCACGCAGACATTCCGTATTTGTTCGCCGGCGGTTCAGCGGGCATCCGCTGCCTGGTGGCGCTGCTGTCGCTGATCGCCACCCTGATGCTCTTGCTGTTTGTCGGGACCATTTCGCTCATCTTGATTCTGGCGCAGGAGATGGCGCTGGCGATTATCATCCTCGCGCCGATTGTTCTGCTGCTCGGCCTGTTCCCGGAACGCGGAGTTGTGTTCGTGCGCCGCTGGGTCGGCTGGCTCGTCGGAACGCTTGGCGCCAAGGTGATTTACGGCTTTTACCTGGGCTTTACGCTGCTCGTTGCCGACATCGTGGCGCGCGGCTCCGGCATTCTGATGCTCCAGCAAATCTTTGTGGCGCTGCTCTTTTTCTGCGCATTTTTATTCCGCAAGAAAATCCTGAAGCAACTGCTTGGCATCTTCCAAGCGCCGACGCCGCATGAGATGTACGACGCTTCCAAGCGGGAGGTCGCCTATCACGTCGCGGAGGCGAAACAATCGTGGGAGACCACGAAGGAGCGTGCGAAGAAAGCGAAAACTACGGCGAAAAAAATCATCGGCAAGCTCAAGTAGCGAGGAGGAGGATGCATGGAGCGGCTGGCGGATTGGTTGAAACGTGAAATGAAGTTGGAGTTCGTTTCGTTTGTTGAAAAGCATTCCCACGGCCATTTGCTCAGGGGAACGGTTCTGGGCCGGGAAGTGGAATTGTTGATCGTTTCTTCGGGACATGTGTGGGTAAAACAGCCGAATGAACGGTCCTGGAGAACAACGGGAGTCTACGTTCCGGATCGGGTTCTGTTTTAAATCAAGAAGCATGGGGGGATGACGATGAATGTGGTAAAGGATTGGGAGGAGCTGGCGTCCGACCTGAGGCGGCGGATCCAAAACGGCGATGAGTCGTACCGGACGCAGCTAGTCAAAACGGAAGCGGAGCTGAACGCGGCTTGGTAAAAGGAAGAATCGCGGGAACGGGATCGCCATGGATATTAGCGGCCTGATCAAGAAACGCGCGCTCTGGTGGGCGATCGGCAGCCTGGGCGCTGCCGGCATTGCGATTGCACTGCTTGCGTTGCTGCTCGTCTTTGCATTGCTTGGACTACTCGTCAGCGCGTCGGATTCCTCTTCTATGGAAGGGATTCCCATGCCTAAGAATCCGACCTTCGATATCCCCGCTCCGCTGCTTCCGATCTATATAAAAGCCGAAAACGGGAACGCAACTTGGGCGCTTCTGGCGGCGGTTCATAAGGTCGCGACCGATTTCGGAGCTAAAGAAGCAAAACGAATCGATGCGATTGGGGGACTCGGTTTTCCCCGGCCCTTGTGGGAAGCGTACAAAACGGACGGCGACGGAGACGGCAAGATCGATCCGGAAAATCCTTTCGACGCGATCTTTTCGCTCGCCAACTACTTCCGCTTGACTGCTCTTGACGCGGATGAGGCGCTGGAAGCGTGGTTCTTGAATGCAAACGATGCGGCGCTCGTCCGGGCCAAGGAAGCGGAGTATGCCGCGATATTGATCATACGGCGAAACTGGCTGTGGCCGGTCATTGGGTATACGTTTATTTCCAGCCCGTATGGAAGCCGCACCGATCCGGTGACGGGCGAACCGGGAGCTTTTCATGACGGGATCGACATTCCCGCCCCTCGCGGCACTCCCGTTGCGGCGATTCAAAGCGGAACGGTGGCTCTAGTCAGCAGGAGCAATAGCGGGTACGGCCATCTCGTCCGCTTGCAGCATGACGGCGGTATCCAGAGCTTTTACGCCCATTTATCAGGTATCGGCGTCCGCCAAGGGCAGCAAGTGTTGCGGGGGGAGGTCATCGGGTGGGTGGGCAGCACGGGGAAATCGACGGGTCCCCATTTGCATTTCGGCATGTCGCAACACGGGCAGTCTGTCGATCCTCTGCTTTATTGGCCGGATTACAGCGAAGGGAGGTGAGAAGATGCTAACGCAAGTACTGCGGTTTCGCGAATGCGAGCATCGCGGAGATCTAAAAGCGTACGCCCGCGATGTGGCCCGCTGCGGCGGAACCGTGATCGGGGAGGAACTGGATGCAGCGGCTGAAAAGGGGTATCTTACCGTCAGCTTTGACAACGCGGAAGCTCTGGAGGCGTTCTGGGAAAGGTTCAGGCAAACGGATTCAGCGCCTTTCTGTTCTTAAGCGGGCAATAAAATAAAAGGCAAGAAGAAGCGGCTCTCGTTAAACGAGGGCTATTTGTTGTATTCAAAACCATAACGAGGAGCGGGGGGCCATGGGAAAACCGATTCAAAAAGTAGCTACGCGCGGCGTGCAAAATATGAACTTGCCTCCGGCGGTGATGAACCTGTTTTTTCAGAAAGCGGAGTCGTTTTTGCCGAAGCATGAGTTTCTCGTCTTTGAGCCGCAAGGCAACCGCATTGCAGTCAGCGACGGGGATGGCAAAAGGCTTGACGAACAGCAAATGACGCTGCCGGAGAAGGTATGGGTCAAAACGGATGATTACGGCGATTCGCTGGTCATTACGGCGCTGCTGCCTCGGGAGTATTGATTCGCGATTTAAAAAAACAGATCACGGCTGGCCGGTTTGTGGCGCGACCGTTTTTTTATGCTCTATTTTGTTTTTTTGCCGTTAGGGGAGGTGATTGGAATTCATACATGGGGTCCGTGTATCGATTTGTTTTGCGGCGCAGGCGGGTTATCCTGCGGCTTCGCACAAGCGGGCTTTGATATTCAGGTCGGGGTCGATGTGGATGCGTCCGCGCTGCTTACGTTTGGACGAAACCATCCGCAGGCGCGGGCGATCAAGGAAGACATCACCCGCCTGACGGGAGATAAGCTCCGGGAACTGGCGGGAAGCGGGAAGGTGCTGGGCATGATCGGCGGGCCGCCGTGCCAAGGTTATCCCGAAAAAATAGTTATCCCGAAGATCCTCAGTCAGAAGATAATAGGCCGTGTAGAACCGGCGATTGCCATCCAATGATCGAGAAAAACTTCGGGATAATATTTTTGTGGAAACTGCCCACTTATCATTCACCTTTATAATCATAGTAGCGGCGAGAACGCTCTCCCGACTCTATGGATTCAGAGGTGAATCAGTTGAAAGAGGTACTACTATCAACGCTGATCGAACAAACAAAAGCGGCAATCAACGTAGTCGGACTTAGTAAGAAGACATTGTCCAACTACGAATACGAAGGCTTCACCCCAATCGCTCGGTATTTTATTCAAGAGAACCAAAAGCAATATTGCAAGCAACTGGCTTTGCGTTTCGTGCTCTTGACACGCCAGCAGTACGATCAGAGGCTTACTTATCGGAGCAAGTATCAAAACATCCGAAAAGTAGCAACCATGTTGGAGGAATGCTATGAAACCGGCACAGTGAAATGGTCGTGTTTACCCAATTGGAGTGGCGAGCAATTAGGTCAACATTTCGTCGACATCCTATCCCAGTTTGTCACTGAGAAAACGGCTGAAGGCATTTACAGCACAGCAACCATAAAGCAATACAAAAGTAAGATCCTGCATTTTCTTTTGTATCTTGAACGAAACCGACATCAAGACTTTGCCAAAGTAACCCTCAAAGATGTCAATGATTATATTCCCGTCGCAGCAAAAACTCATCCCAACGGCATGGGAAATGTCATCTCAGCATTGCGTTCCTTTGGCTCATTCTTGAATGAGAAGCATTCAGACAGAATAGATATACTTCCTGTGCTCAGAACCATCATTCCGAAAAGACGAAAAGTACATGCTGGCTTTACTCTTGAGGAAGCAGGCCAAGTTCTTTCAGTGGTAGACAAGGAAACAGCCATCGGGAAAAGAGATTTCGCGATACTAACATTAGCGAAAAATACGGGTCTGCGTGCTGTCGATATCACGAATATAAAGTTTAATGATATCAATTGGCATAGGAGTGAATTCCGTATTGTTCAGCACAAAACAGGTCAGCCGTTGGTGTTACCCTTGGAGCCTGTCGTCGGGAATGCCATTGCTGACTACATTCTGCATGGCAGACCGGAATCTGAATCGCCCTATATATTTCTGCGTTCTTGCAGACCGTATGAAAAGCTTGATAATCGTTCAGCCAGCACGGTCGCTACGAGATATATCAAACGATCTGATGTTGCTACCAATGGAGTTCAACGAAAAGGGATGCACAGCTTTCGTCGCTCCATAGGGACGAGAATGCTTGAAGCCGAAATACGATTATCTATCATCAGCGAAGTTCTCGGCCATACCCATCTTGATTCGGCAAAGCCATATCTAAGCACCAATGAAAAACAGCTGAGAAACTGTGCTCTAGGGCTCTCCGGAATCGAAGTGATGAAGGAGGAGCTGCAATGAACCGCACATTCCACAGTCACTTCAAGGAGTATATTGATGGCTTAATTGAACAAAAGCACGCGCTTGGCTATCCTTACATGGAAAGCAAGAGAATCTTGTATAATTTTGATCAATTTTGCATCCATCACTTCCCTGAAGAGATCACCTTCACCAAAGAAATTGGGTTAACATGGGCACAAATACGTCCGAATGAGAAAAACAATGGCTTTAGAAACAGACTGATGCCTGTGCGTGAACTTGCCAGATACATGAATCGTATGGAAGTTGTCGCTTACGTCATCCCGATTGATTTAGCCAAAAAGGGTCCAAGGTATGTCCCTCACATCTTCACCCGTGACGAGTTGGCTGCTTTCTTTGCTGTTCTAGATCAAATCCCTTACAAACGAAGCTTTCCGATACGACACCTTGTGATTCCCGTTATTTTTCGTGTGATTTACTGTTGTGGATTGCGCCCGTCAGAAGCTCGCAAGCTGAAAGTAAAGGATATTGATTTGGAAACGGGTAAGCTCACTATTTTAGAGTCAAAGGGACACAAGGATCGGATTGTCATGCTATCTGACGAAGTTCTGGAACTTTGCAAAACGTATTATGAGAACATGCGAAACCACCTCCCTGAAACGGAGTACTTTTTCCCTAATTCAAACGGCAATCTGTATATGAAGTGGTGGATGGAAAAAACATTTCGTCAGTGCTGGGCAAAGACAGGCATACGGAATGTTAGCGGAAACAGCCCTCGAACGTATGATTTTCGCCATACCTTTGCGACAAACAGATTGTATCAATGGCTGAAAGAAGGGAAGGATTTAACCGCTTGCCTGCCATACCTGAGTGCGTATCTCGGTCATGTACAGCTTTCCGATACCGCATATTACATTCATCTCGTTCCGGAATTTTTCCCGCAAATGGCCGAAATGGATTTCGGGAAATTTTCTTGCCTTATTCCGGAGGTAGAGAGATGAAAATAAAGGATGATGCTTTCTTCAAACTGATCCGGAATTTTTTAACCATTTATCTGCCAAAACAAAAGTGCTACAGCTTGAACACCATCAAATCCTACAAAGAGGCGCTAAACCTGTTATTGGACTATTTACAAACCGAAAAGCAAATTCCGCTGTTGCGCATTACATTCGAGCTGTTGGACTCAACGACAATCGGTCGTTTTTTAGATTGGTTAGAAGAAGTTCGCGGCTGCAGTGTTTCTACAAGAAACCAACGACTGATGGCTCTTAAATCTTTTTTCAAATATGCGGCAATGATGGATTCTTCTCAAATTGCTGCTCATGCGGAGCTAGCAAAGGTTGCTACTAAAAAGGCACCTTCATCAATCGTTGAATTCTTGACTGAAAAAGCCTTAAAGATTCTTCTTGAACAGCCATCTACCCACAGCAGATGCGGTATCCGTGATCGCTTTTTCATGATCCTCATGTATGACACAGCAGCTCGTTGTCAGGAAATGCTGGATTTAAGACTAAAGGATATTCAACTGCAGCCCAAAAATTCGATTGCATACCTTACCGGAAAGGGCGGAAAGATGCGGGTCGTCCCGCTAATGGACAAGACGGTAGAACATTGTCGTTATTACTTGGACAATTTCCATCCTTCTGGAATAGGCAGCGCCGACGACTATCTCTTCTACACAACGATTCACGGGAAGCAAAACCAAATGTCTCCCGACAATGTAGCCAGTTTTATGAAACGTTATGGCAAGCTGGCAAAGGAGGGATGCTCAGAAGTTCCCGAAAACGTACACCCTCATCAATTGCGTCATACCAGAGCGATTCATTTATATCGCGGTGGAATGCCGTTGGCTCTTCTCTCGGAGTTTTTGGGACACGCCGATCTGGCTACAACACAGATATATGCGTATGCAGATACCGAAATGAAGCGAGCTGCCATTCAAAAGGTTGACGGAATGAACCAGCTCACACCAAGAGAACAGCCGGTCTGGTTAGACGATGATGAGATGATTCGAAAGCTATATGGTCTCAAGTAGCCCAAAATGTTATCCCGAAGTTACTATTAATGATTTGATGAAGAACCTTGTCCTTATGCGGGTTTTCACCTTTCATTTCTAACACTTCGGGATAACTGTTTTATCGGGATAACCCTGGTTATTCCGAATTCAAGATAACCAAGGCTTCAGCTTTGCCGGAAATCATGATCCGGACGATGTCCGCAACCGGCTGCCGTATGAATACGCCAGGCTTTTGAGCGAAGTACAGCCCGCCTTTTTCCTGATGGAAAACGTGAAAGGGCTGCTCAGCAAAAAACAGCGCATTCATTTTGACGCCATTCACGAACTCTTCTCGGCGGCGGGGTACAGGCTGGATTGGCGTTTGATCAACGCGTGGGATCATGGCATCGCGCAGACAAGAGAGCGGGTGTTTATTATTGGCTTTCGAGCTGATCTGGACGTTGCCTTTGAATGGCCGCCGCCCGATCCTTCGCGGCCGGTGCTGCGCGATGCGATTGGGGACTTGCCAGATCCGGTGGAAAACGAGTCGGTTATGTTGAACCATACGCTGTCCAATCCCCGCCCGGTATCAATGGATAATCGCTTGAGGAATGCCGGAAAAGGCGTGGCGATGTTCGATTGCAAGGTGCAGGATTGGGAGCGGCCGTGCAAAACGGTCACCGCGCATTTGTCAAAAGATGTCGATCTCGCCCATCCCGGATCGCCGCCCAATCATGAGGGTCACTTGTTTGACAATGTGCGGAAGCAGGGGAGATATGATCAGGAAAATCGCGCAGCGGGATGGGACGATCCTTCCTTTACGATTACCGCGCACAACCGTTCGGCGGGGCTGCATCCTAACCACGGGCCTGTGCCTACGGATCCGGCGCACATACTGAAGCTCGTTTCGCAAGCGGCTGCGGACGGGGTCATTCCGCAGGAAGCTTTGAAAGCGGCCATGCCTGCGCGGGTCGGGGGGTTAAAGGGACGTCAAAAAGTCGGTTCGTGGCAAAAGCCCAATCCGACGATTACGGCGAATGCCGGATTTTACGCCGGAGCGTATTATCACCCGGAGGTGGCCCGGCCTCGGCGTTTTACGGTGCGCGAGTGCGCCCGTATCCAGTCGTTCCCGGACTCGTTCGTCTTCTACGGCAGCTTGAGCGCACAGTACCGGCAGGTCGGAAATGCGGTGCCGCCCAAGCTGGCTTATGCGTTGGCATGCCAAATCGCCAAGGCGTTAAGAGAAGGGGGATTTGCATAAGCCAGTGCTTGCTCTTTATTGAACGATGGCGGTCAGTTTGAAAATCGTGCAAGTGCATACAAGGGAGGAAATTTCATGCTGAAAAGTCCGATTCGCTGGCAAGGCGGCAAGTCGCGACTTCGCGAGGACATCATACGCCGGTTTCCGCCGCATGTGCTGTATGCCGAGGTATTCGGCGGCGGCGGTTGGGTGTTGTTCGGAAAAGAACGATCGAAAGTGGAAGTGTTCGCCGATATTAATGCGGAACTTGTAAATTTTTTCAGAGTCATTCAGGAAAATTGGGAAGAACTCGCCAAAAGGTTTGAGTGGGCGTTGTATGCCCGAGATGAATTCGTGCGCATCTTGAACCGGCGAAACGAGGAACGCGATCCTGTCACCCGCGCCTACGATTTTTATTACCGCGTCTATTCTCACTTCGGCGGCAAGTACAACGACTGCGACGATTGGGGGTATACGCGAAGCAAACCGGCCTACGATTTGTCAAAGGTAAAAGAAAAGTTCAAACTGGCGCACGAGCGGCTGATCGGAGTGTATATCGAAAACCGCTCGTTCGAGGAAGTTATCCCGCGATACGATTCGCCGGATAGCTTTTTTTATTGCGATCCGCCGTATCTTGGGCTTTCCGGTTACCTGTACAAGTTTGACGAATCGGATCACCGGAAGCTGCGCGAACTGCTTGGCGGAATCAAAGGCAAGTTTTTGCTCAGCATCAATGATCATCCGACGATCCGCGAATGGTATGCGCCGTTTATCATCGAGAGCGTAGAAACGCGCTACACGATCGCCAAGCAGACGAAAGGCAGGCAGCCGGCGAAGGAATTGCTCATTAGCAACTACAATATCGCGGACAGCGGAACGGAGGCAGGGTCATGAGAATGGATATCCGTGTCTATGGCCGCTACCGGAAGCATCCGTTTCTTCCGGACTATGAAATGAGTCGGAGCGGAAAGCACGAAGCCTATTCTAATGTGCCGGTCCTAGTAGTATCCGCGCAGCGGCTGGATGATATCGCGCAACTGGAATCGGACGACTTGATCCGCCAGCATTGCCGGGAGCCGCTTCTTGTCTTTACGGATCGCCAGCGTGTGCTGGCCGCCGCGCCGGAAGGGTATGACTACGTTCGGTACACTTGCGTAATCGATGCCGAGACCGCAAGGGAGATTATAAGCCGGGTGTAAGAAAGGATGAATGCTGAATGAGCGATCAGGTTCGCATTGAGCCGAAAGGCGGCAAGTTTGCCGTTGTGCTGGAGCACGGAGGTTCGACACAGGAAATGGATGTGCGGAATACGTACCGGGATGCGGAAGAGTTTGCTTTTTATGTGGCGCGCCGCGTCAAGCTGGATGTGTATTTCAAAGGACAAAAACTCGATGGAAGGAACGGTTAGCCATGGTGAAGGTGACGAAAAACGTGTTGGATGGACTGGAGGCCGTCCGATCATCGGGTATGGTCAATATGCTCGACACCTCAGGCGTGATCCGCTGCGCGGAGAAGCTCGGATTTGCCGAAACCGCGAACTGGATCCGGGAAAACAAAGACGCTTACTGGGATGGCGTGTTCGTGGGATTCGAGTCTGGATCGTAGGTTGTATGTATCGTTTCTATCCCCACTATTCACAGCCTTTATCCACAGGGCTGTGAACAACAGAAACGGTTTACAGGCGGTTCAAAATCCCTCGTGCAATCCGGATCGAGGATTGGAATAAACCATCCGCTGCGAGCGGTTGGCTTGAAACGGAGGCGGTTATGTTGCAGGTGGCGTTGTTTCGCTCCCGTCAGCGGGAGCGGAAGAGTTGGATCGAACAGCTGCGAAGCTCGGGTTACGATATCAAATTCGTGCATGACCCGGATCGGATAACCGGAGAGACGAATCTCGTCGTCATCGATACGTCCGTCGAAAGATGGAAGGAATATGTCAGACTGTTTCTGGGACAAGGGGCGCCCATTGTATTGCTGGTCGACAGCGACACCCGGTTTTCAGCGGAGGAGCTTACTTTACTGGGCGCAGCAGGGACAGTAACGCAGGAGGAGGAAACGGATCGGGTCTTTCATAAATTCCTTCATCCAAGCGAGCGCCATCCCACTGATCAGTTCGAGCATGAAACACAGGTTGCGTTTCCGCAATACGGAAGAACGCTGGCGTTGACGGCTGCAGAGTCTTCTTCAAAAGAGTCTGAACATGCCGATTTGATCAACGAACCGGAAAAAGAGCCGGAATCAACAGCGGTTGAAACGAAAAGCGAACCGATCATTCAGCAACGCGAGGCAACGGGGGGAACGCTCTCTCAGCGGAAAGCGTCACGGCAGAGTTCGGCGGAACATTCTTCTAATGGAGACGCTTCCGCAATCCGGGAAAATTCCGGCTGTGATTCGGAACAGGCCGCCTTGCAGAATGGGGATCTATCGAATCTCCAAGTTACGGAACACAAGAAACAAATCGGGCCCGTTCCATTGTCTTCGGAGCCTTCTTGCATCATGGAAGACGAGGAACGAGAACCGCCGGATCATCGTGCGAAGGCGCCGCAATGGATCGCGGATGAAGATGAGGAGGTTTGGCCGGAAGATTCGGTTAGGCAGTCGGGCATTCAACAGCCGGTAAAATCCGAAGCGGCTAGAAGCAGGGACCTTCCTTCGGTTGCGGCGGTTTATGCGGCCAAAGGCGGTGTAGGCAAAACAGCATTTCTATTGCATTTAGCCGCACTGCTTTCGAAGGAAGGACGCCGGGTTTGCGTCCTTGATCTGGATCTAATGCATGGAACCTTAGCTTCGATGCTGCGCATCCAACCGAATAAAACGATCGTTGATCTCGCTTACCGGATCGACGATCCCAAAGCAAGCCGGGCCTGTCTTCTTCAGACGAAGATGGGCTTTTCAATTGTCGCCGCACCGTTGCAGCCGGGTACGTTTCGGTTGCAACGGGAACAACTCACGGCAATCCTTCGCTTCTTGAAAGAAGAAACGGACATCGTGCTAATCGATACGCCTGTCCATTTCGACAGCCTGATCAAGCTGGCTTTGGAGCAGTCCGAGCAGCTTTTCCTGATGACCACCGATGAACCGGCCAGTATGGAGAGCCTTGCGCGAATGAAGCCGCTCTTCGGCAGCCTTCGGCCAACGCCGGAGCTATACACCATCTGGAACAGGCTTTCAGACCCGGTTCCGAAGGAACAGCGGCGCGATCTGCTTCCTTGGCCGGTTATGGTGGAATTGCCGGAAGACCCTACGGTCGGCAAGGCGGTTCGAAGCGGTCAGTGGATCACAAGCTCACCTTGCAGTCCGTATCGTTTGCGTGTGAAACAACTTGCGGACCGCTGGCTGGGTGTGGAGACGGAACGTCCGGACGCCAAGCGGAACCTGCTCAGGCGTTTGCTGTTCGACAGGATTTAAGCGCTAAAGATGATCTGAAGGGCGATGGTGGACATGAAAGTGATCGAAGCAAGGGTAGCTCACCCTATCAATGCCAAGGGCGGCCTATACGTGGAAATCGAAGGGACGCAGGAGGAGATTTATAAGGGCGCATCGGATCGTTTGGCTGTGAGAACCGCAAACCGGCAGGGATGGGAAGGAAGCGGCCAGGCCACGATCGGTATGCCGGTGCGCAAAGGCGTCAATCTGTACACGCGCGCTTATTGGTTTCATGAAAAGCGGAAACTCGCTTTTCAATAAAAGAAAGGAGCCATTCCTGTAATGAAGTAATTTGCCCTTTGAAAACAAAAAGCGCCTCTTGTTATACTGGGAACCGTTCAGCCAAGAACATATCCCATTACG